>JBOHBE010000201.1:0-2719 GCA_050698235.1 Gaiellales bacterium | reverse complement strand
GAAGCCCCCGCCTCGCCGCCGAGGTGGTCGCCGCGGCCGGCATCGCGCGGTCCGATCTCGTCGTCGAGATCGGCGCGGGCACCGGCCGGCTGACGGCGCCGCTCGCCGACGCCGCCGGCCGGGTCGTTGCGATCGAGCTCGACCCTGGGCTGGCCGGCGGGCTCCGCCGCCGCTTCGCACGGAACCCACGCATCGACGTGGTCGAGGGGGATGCGCTCCTCGTGCCGTTGCCCGACGAGCGGCATCGCGTGATCGGAAACGTCCCGTTCCAGATCACGACGGCGCTCCTGCGACGGGTGCTCGACGAGCCCGACTCGCCGTGCGTCGCCGCCGACCTCATCGTCCAGGATGGGCTGGCCCGCAAGCGGTGCGCGATGCGCCCCTGCACGATGCTCTCGCTGTCGTGGCTCCCCTGGTGGCGGCTCTCGATCGAGCGCCTCCTGCCCGCCGGCTCGTTCGAGCCGCGCCCGTCTGTGGACGCCGCGCTCCTCGCCGCCCGCCGCCGGGCGGCTCCCCTTCTCCCGGCCACCAATGCCGGCGCCTACCGGGCGCTCCTGCGGCGGGCGTTCGACCGCGCCGACCGCCCCGTCCGCCTGACCGCAGGCCCCGGGGCACCGGCCTGGACGCGGCTCGCGCGCGACCGTGGCCTCGCCTATGACGCCCGTCCCCGACAGCTCGACGTCTGGGACTGGGTGGCGCTCTTCGAGGCGCGCTACTCCTCGCCGTCGTAGTAGCCGACGCTCGGCGTCCCCTGCACGAGGATCCGAACCGGGTCGCCGCCGCCGATGCCCAGCGCCATCACGCCGATCTTGTCGCTGTCGGGATAGACGACGGCCTCGATGTCGGCCTTGGACGAGACCATCAGCACCCGCACCGGCTCGTCGGTGTCGTTTCGGAGCTGGTGTGCGCCGTCCTGGCCGCAGCGGAAGACCACGACGTCGCCGGGCCTGAGCTGCCGCTCGCCGGACGGGTCGCGCAGCGTCGGCGCGCCGTGCAGGACGATGCCCATCTCCTCGAGCGCGTTGTGCCAGTGGTAGGGGAAGGTGCGCTGCCCAGGCGCGAGCTCGTACAGCGTCGCGCCCAGCTTCTCGGCGCCGAGGCGCTTCGCGACGCTCAGCTGTCGCGACCGCCATCCCTCGCGGTCGTTGGTGCGGTCCCACTCGTCGCCATGGAGGTTGACCGGCTCCATCGCGGGGCACGCTACCAGGGTTTCGCTGTCCGCTCCGAGGGGCACGAGGGCCCCATGGGCCTACGGGAGCACGTGGACGGTGCGGCTGATGAGCGTCATGTCAAGAATGCGCCGGATCGAGGGCGACGTGCAGACCAGCTCGAAGCGGGCTCCCCGCTCCTCCATCCGCTGCGCCGACGCCAGGATCACACCGAGCGCCGTCGAGTCGAGGAACGTGACGCCGCTCGCATCGAGGCGGAGGATCGTGGTGACCGACTTCTCGGCCGCCTCCAGCGCGTTGCGCAGCGCGTCGGCCGAGTCGATGTCGAGCTCCCCCTGGACGTGGACGACCGTCGCGGACTCGTCGACCACCGTCTGGGTGAAGGTGGGGCTCGCCGGGTTCCGCTCCATGCCGCTCACGTTACCCGGTCCAGGCGATCGGCGAACCCGCTACCCCTGGAGACGCCGGAAGATCGGCAGTCCGTACCAGCAGGCGACTGTCGCCGCGGCCACCACCGCCGCGGTCGCCGCCGCCGCGCCGGAACTGTAGAGGGCGCTCGTGACGACGTAGACCGCTGCGCTCACGGCGATCGCGAGGCATCCGAGGCCGGCGATCGCCATAACGTTCGCCGCGCGGAGCAGATGCTCCTTGTCCTGTTGTCGCCACGTCAGCCGGTGGTAGGCAGACGGGGCGATCAGAAGCACCGACGCCGCCGCCGCAGCGAGGAACGACACGAAGTACACACGGCGGTCGGCGGCCGACGTATGCTCGAAACCGACCGAGAATGGGAGCGCAAGCAGGAACCCGAACAGCATCTGGACGCCCGGCAGCGCGACGCGGAGCTCGTTCAGGAGCTCGATCAGCTCACGGTCGAGCCGTTCGTCGGTGCTCTCCGCGCCGGCCACGCGTTCGACTCTTCCCTGCGGCCCCAGCCGCGAAACCGCTCAGCGCAGTCGGCGGGCGAAGATGACCGATGCGCAGCCGCCGGCCGGATCGCGGTCGACGCTCCAGCGGCTCGTCAGCCGCTCGACGACCTCGAGCGAGACCGCGTCGTCGAGGAAGGCCTCCGCGGCGAGGCCGGTGACCGCGACCTCGATCGCGCCCGGCAGGGCGCGGAACTCCACCTCCAGCTCGCCCTCGGGCCGTTGAGCGACCGCCGCGGCGCACACCTCCGAGAGGACGAGCTTCGACTCCTCGACCTCGTCGTCCCCGGCGTCGACGAGCATGCCGCTCAGCGCGGCGCGGCACACGCTGAGGTACGACGCCTGGGCGGGGATGGTCAGGTGCACGTGCGAATCGGACATCACCTATGAACCGTACCGTTAGGCTCGACCTCTCAAACGCCGCCGCCCGGGCGCCCGTGGCCGGCCAGGTCGTGTTTGCGCTCGCCGTCGCCTGCGGTGCTGGCCCGCTCGCGGGTGAGCGCCTCCGCCGCTCGGTGGAGGCCGCCGCAGCCGTCGCGACTGGAGGGCTCGCGATCGATGCCGTCGCTGAGCGCGGATCGCTCCACCTCGCGTTCTCGGCGTCGCCGGACGACGGATGGGCTGATC
>JBOHBE010000200.1:0-5875 GCA_050698235.1 Gaiellales bacterium | reverse complement strand
GTTCACGACCACCGTGTCGACCATCTTGTCCCACAGCTCCTGGCGCTCGGAGTGCCAGAGGAGCCAGAAGTAGAAGATGTTCCCGATGAGGGTGACCGAGGCGATGAGGCCGATGAGGAACTTGCATGGAACCTCCCGCACGAACATGCGGCCCCTCCTCGCGGCGGTCAGGGTCTCGCGGTTGACGACCCGCATTCCGAGGAGCTGCTTCGCCGGCGTCTCGCCGCGGCCCCACACGACAATGCTCCAGATCAGCCAGCCCACGAACAGCGTGACCACGATGAGCACGCCCTCGAGAAGGTACCCACCGAGCCGCCGCCACGCCGATGAGAGACGCACCGTCTCGGGGAGCCCTGCCAGCTTCCCGGGCCGCCCGGGCGCCGGGCCCGGTGCCTGCTCGGCGATGGGGACGGCATATGCGGCCGGCTGCTCGGTCGCGACGGCGGTGCCGCAGTCGGGACAGAATCGGGCTTCCGCGGGGACATCCGCGCCGCAACGGCTGCAGTACATCTAGGCGATCGCTCCCGCGACGTCGGCCAGCGTCGAGATCTCCACGTGACCGTTCGCCGACGGCGCCACGGCGGCGTCGCGGTTCAGCCAGATGCCGCGGATTCCAAGGGCGGCCGCGCCTTCGATGTCGCGTTCCATGCTGTCGCCAATCATGACCGCCCGGTCGGCCGTCACGCCGAGCTGCGCGAGCGTGTGCATGAAGATCGCCGGCTCTGGCTTCCCGACGCCGAGATCGCCCGAGATGACGACGACGTCGAAGTCGTCCTCCGAGAGCCCGCTCCCGGCGAGCTTCTCGCGCTGGAGGCACGACGCTCCGTTGGTGAGGAGCGCGATCGCGTGCGTCCGGCGCAGGTGGTCGAGGGCGGGGCGTGCGTCGTCGAACGCCCGGTGGCGCAGACGGCGCTCGACGCCGAAACGCTCGCCGAGCTCCTCGGCAAGCGCCATGTCGGCGACGCCGTGGTCAGCGAGGGCGATCCGCCATGCCTCGCCTCTGTAGCCCGCCGCCCATTCACGGGCCATGCGCACCTCGGAGCCGTCGCCCTCCCATCTGCACCACAGCGCCTCCCAAGAGCTCATGCCGAGCGTCGCCTCGCCATAGTCGTAGACCGGCCCTGCCCGCCAGAGGTCGCGCGCCCGCGATCGCGCGCTGCGAGCGAGAGCGGCGGCATCCAGGTCGTGCCGCTCTGCCGCCACCTCCGCCGTCGCCTCGAACGCGGCGGCAGCGGCGGGCTCCTCGACGACGAGCGTGTCGTCGAGGTCGAACAGGAGCGCTGTTCTCACCTGACCCAGAGCTCGCCGAGGTGCACGAACGGGTCGCCGGGCTGCCAGCGCTCGAGGAAGCGATGGATCGGCGGGCGCAGGTCGATGGACGCCATCTCGTCGGCCGCCACGAGCCGGTGGCCGCGCACGGCGCCGTCGGCCGACGACACGGTCTCGAGGCTGCGGCCCGACACGTCGCCGTGGAAGATGATGTGGACGACGTGCTTTCGCGGTCTGAGGCCTGCGGGGGCGATCGACTCGACTATCGCGATCGGGCCCTCGAGGGCGACCGCCTCGAGCGCGCATTCCTCGGTCAGCTCCCGGGCGAGAGCCACGTGCAGCGACTCCCCCTCCTCCACCCCGCCTCCCGGCAGGAGCCAGTACGCCCGGTCGCCCTTGCGTTGCTCGCACAGAAGCACCGAGTCGCCGTGGCGCAGGAGCGCGGCGACTCGGATGCGAGGGGCGCCGCTCACGGCGGCGAGCCTACCGCGGATGAGCCGAAGCCGCGATGCGCGCGCTCCGAGCCGGGCAGCTCGTCGGTCTCGGTGATCCGCACCTCGGGGAGCGCCAGCACGACGAGCTGGGCGATCCGGTCTCCCGGTGCGATCCGGAACGTCTCCGATGCGTCGGTGTTCAGGAGGACGACGCGGATCTCGCCCCGGTAGCCGGAGTCGATCAGGCCCGGCGAGTTGACCACCGCGATGCCGTGCCGTGCGGCGAGCCCCGAGCGCGGCTGGACGAAGCCGGCGTGTCCCGGCGGGATGGCGACGGCTATCCCGGTCGCCACGGTGCGCCGCTCGCCCGGCCCGAGTTCTGCCTCCTCGACGCTCGCGAGGTCGAGGCCGGCGTCGCCGTCATATGCCGCCGTCGGGACGAGAGCATCTGGGTGCAGGCGCCGGACGAGGAGCTCGGTCATACGCGGTAGGCCGCGAACCTCCCGACCAGCTCCCGCGGGAGGCGAGCGGTCACCAGGACGCCCTCGGCGGCGTCCTCGCGTTGGGTGATCGGCGCGCCGGTGCTGTAGAGCGCCGAGAGCTCGCTGCCGTCGGCGTGCGGCACGAGCAGGCGGACGTCGACGTAGCGATCGGCGAAGAACTCGGCGACGCGGTGCTTCAGCTCGTCGAGGTTCTCGCCGGTGCGCGCCGAGATCGCCACGGCGTCGGGGAACCGGTTCTGGAGCCGCCGCCGCGAGAGCGCGTCGACGCGGTCGATCTTGTTCAGGACGAGCAGGTGCGGGATCGAGTCGGCCTCGATGTCGGCGAGCACCGACTCCACCTCCGCGAGCTGCTCGCGCAGGCCGTCCTCTCCGGCCGAGGCGTCGCCCACCATCAGGATGAGGTCGCCGGCGAGGGTCTCCTCGAGCGTGGCGGCGAAGGCTTCGACGAGGCCGTGCGGCAGCTTGCGAATGAACCCGACCGTGTCGGTCACGAGATAGGCGCGGCCCTCCTCGCGAAATGCACGGGTCGTCGGGTCGAGCGTCTCGAAGAGCCGGTTGTCGACGCGCACGTCCGATCCCGTGAGGGCGTTCAGGAGCGTCGACTTGCCGACGTTCGTGTAGCCCGCCAAGGCGACGGTCGGCATGGCGCTTCGGGTTCGCTCGCGCCGCATGACGCTCCGCCGGTCGGCCACCGCCTTGAGCCGTGCCTTGAGGAGCGCGACCTTGCGGCGGGCGATTCGCCGGTCGGACTCGAGCTGGGTCTCGCCCGGGCCTCGTGTGCCGACGCCGCCCCCCAGCCGCTCGAGGTGCTGCCACATGCCCCGCATGCGCTGCATCGAGTACTCGAGCTGAGCGAGCTCGACCTGGAGCTTCCCCTCGGCCGTGTGGGCGTGCTGGGCGAAGATGTCGAGGATGACGGTCGTGCGGTCGACGACCCGCATCTGGAGAGCGTCCTCGAGCGCCCGCTGCTGGCGGGGCGCGAGCTCGTCGTCGCAGGCCACCACCTCGGCCTCGGCCTCCTTCACCAGCTCGCGGAGCTCGTCGACCTTGCCGGGGCCGAGATACGTCCGCGGATCCGGCCTGCGCCGCTGCTGGGTGAGCGTCGCCACCGCGTCGACGGTCGCCGTGCGAAGGAGCTCCTGCATCTCGGCGAGCACGTCCTCGTTGTCGATGCCGGGCGGCAGGGAGGCAATGATGACGCCCCGCTCGGGCGTCGGCTCGCGGGGGGCGCTGCGGGCGGCTGACACGTGACGGAGTATACGAACGGCCGGCGCGGTCAGGCCGGGACGCGCAGGTGCTGCTCGATGCGCGAGACGGCCTCTCGCAGCCGGTCGTCGGCGACGGTCAGTGAAAGGCGCACGTACCCCTCGCCGTTCGGGCCATAGGCCGAGCCGGGCGACACGACGACGTCGGTCTGCTGGAGCACGAGCTCGGCGAACGACACCGACGTGTGCCCCTCCGGTACCGGCACCCACACGTAGATCGTGCCCCGCGGAGGCGTGACCTCGAGACCCGCGGCGGCGAGCGCGTCGATCACCAGGTCGCGCCGGCGGCGATAGACCTCGCGCATGTGGGCGACGTGCGCATCGCCCTCCGGTCCGAGAATGCGCGCAGCCGCGAGCTGGATCGCGTCGAACTGGCCGGAGTCGACGTTCGTCTTCAGCTTGAGGAGCGCGGCGATCATGTCGGCGTTGCCGACGGCGGCCCCCACGCGCCAGCCGGTCATGTTGTATGCCTTCGAGAGCGAGAACATCTCGATGCCGGCATCGCGTGCGCCCGGCGAGGCCAGGAAGCTCGGCGCGACGTAGCCGTCGAACGTGATCTCGGAGTAGGCGTTGTCGTGGACGACCGGCACTCCCCGGTCGACCGCGAAGGCCGCGAGGCGGGCGAAGAAGTCATCCTCGACCACGGCACCGGTGGGATTGTTCGGGTAGTTGCAGAAGAGCAGGTTCGCCCGATCGGTCACGTCGTGGCCGATGCCTTCGAGATCGGGCACGAAGCGGTTCTCGGCCGTGAGCGGCATCAGGTGCGGCACGGCGCCGGCCAGCAGCGTCCCCGACGTGTACACCGGATAGCCGGGATCGGCCGCGAGGCACACGTCGCCTGGATCGAGCATCGCGAAGCAGACGTGCGCCACGCCCTCCTTGCCGCCGAGCAGCGGCAGCACCTCGCGGTCGGGGTCGAGCTCCACTCCGAAGCGGCGGCCGTAGAACTCCGCCACTGCTTCGCGGAAGGCCGCGAGCCCGCGGTTCGACGGGTACTGGTGCGTCGCGGGGTCGCCGACCCAGCGGCGCGCCTCCTCGACGAGCAGGTCGGGACTCGGCAGATCGGGGTCGCCGATGCCCAGCGAGATGACGTCTGCGCCCGCGCCGCGGCGCTCGTCGACTTTTCGCTCGAGCTCGGCGAAGAGGTACGGCGGCAACTGCTCGATCCGGTGCGACGGCCTGATCACAGCCGCTCCAGCCCGGCAACGAACTCGGCCGAGAAGGCCCCGTCGCAGACGTGCTCGACGGGTCCGGACAGCCGGACGTGGAGGTCGTCTGAGACCTCGACGACCAGGTCGCCTCCGTCGGCGTGCACGGTGACGGGGCTCCGTGCCCGTCCCGCGACCACGGCGGCCACGGCTGCCGCGCTCGACCCCGAACCTGACGAGAGCGTCTCCCCCGCTCCCCGCTCCCACACCCGCATCCGGATCTCGCTCTCGGCGACCGGCCGGTAGAACTCGACGTTCGTGCGGTTCGGGAACCACCGGTGGTGCTCGATTGGCATGCCGACTGCCCGGAGGTCGAGGTCGTCGACGCCGGCCTCCTCGATCACACAGTGCGGGTTCCCGAGATTGACGAACGTATAGGCCGGAGCGGGCGGCGGGCCGCCGTTGGGCCGGTGGTCGGGCCCGTCGAGGGTGGCTTGGCCAACGTCGATCGTGACCGCCTGGTCGTCGACGGTGGCCGCGATCGCGCCCCGCGGCGTCACGAGCTCGAGCTCGCGGAGCCCGTCGCGGGCGGCGATGTGCCTGGCGGCGATGCGCGACCCGTTCCCGGAGAACTCGGCGTCTGACCCGTCGGGGTTCAGGATCCGCACAGCCTTCCCGTCGATGACGAGGATGCCGTCCGAGCCTGCGCCTAGATCGGGATGGCAGATCCGCGCGACCCGGGCCGGGGTCATCTCGAGGGGCGCATCGGCCGCCTCGATGACGAGGTAGGCGTTCCCGGCGCCGTGCCACTTCCCGAAATTCATCGGCGGCAGGATATCCACGACGCTACATGTCGAGCGCCGCGCCGACCAGGATCACGCCGCCCAGGAGGGCGCAGACGATCGCGAACCCGATCACGACCGGCCAGGTGGTCGGGAGGCCGGCGACGAGCAGGAGCGCTACGCCCAGCGCGATCGCGATGAGCCGGAACCGTCCGATCGTGTACGGCCGCGCCTTCAGGAACCGGCGCCCGAGGCGGTCAGCGAGCAGAAGGGCGGAGCCCAGCGTGCCGAGGAGAAGCCCCGCGACGAGGAAAGGTGCGACGAGCCACCGCATCCACGCCTCGAAGTCACCCGCTGCGACCGCCAGGAGGGCGGCGACGGCGATCGCCACGGGCGCGACGGCCGCGACAATGACGAGCGCGTCGCGCGCCTCGCGGACCGCGTCGTGCTCGGCGGGCCGGCTCATGTCAATCC
>JBOHBE010000199.1:0-3991 GCA_050698235.1 Gaiellales bacterium | reverse complement strand
GCGCCAGCTCGAGCACGCCGCCGTCGGAACGGCGCGTCGGGTCGCGGCCGCCGACCGCGTCGACAAGCCGGTAGGGCCGCGGCGGGGTGAGCTCGAGCTCGATCACGTGTGCTCGATCACGAGGTGGTCGCCGACCTCGACACCGGCCCGGTCGATCGCCCCGACGGGGAGCTCGAGCGCGACCTTCGCGCCCCGGCACGCCGACATGCGCCACGGCCGGATGCCGCGGACGAGCTTCAGGACGCGCCCCTCCTTGTCGGCGTAGACGACGTCGATCGCAAACCGCATGAACCACATATGGATCGAGCCGGTGGGCTGGATCCAGAGGCCCTCGTCGGGGTCGAGCCCCGACCGGCCGAGCAGGCCCTTGGAGCGCGTCCAGGCCGTCACGGCCAGCACCCCGCGCTCGCAGACCACCGGGCCGCGTTCGAGTCGGATT
Source organism: Gaiellales bacterium (assembly GCA_050698235.1). GTDB lineage: Bacteria > Actinomycetota > Thermoleophilia > Gaiellales > JAICJC01 > JAICJC01. Next base: position 3,552 of record JBOHBE010000199.1, on the reverse strand, counting down.
CTGGGCACTACCCTGCTACCTGATGGAAGGATCCACGCCCGACTACCACTCCGGCGACGACTTCACGGTCGAGTTCCTCGACTACCGCTACCGGTTCGCGCGCACCGACTTCGCCCAGCGCGTCTCGGCCGCGGCGGTTCGGCTCGAGCTGGTCGACGACCGGGATCTCGAGCCAGGAGAGATGGACGACCTCGTCGCCCTGGCGGCCGACGGCCACGTGGCCCGGCCGCGGTCGCCGCTCGGCGCATACCTGTCGGGGAACTCCGCCGAGCTCGACGCACTCCACGCCGACCCGCTGGCGTACTGGCTGCGCAAGCTCGTGTTCCGCGGAGCGTGGCTCGATCACCGGCTGAAGGCGGGCATGCTCGACGTCTCGTTCGACGAGAGCTCGGGGGCATTCGCGTACCGCATGCCCACCGATCAGGCGCCCGTGGTGGACGTCGCTCCCGTCCCCTCGTGGGCCGAGCTCAGGTTCACGGACTAGCGGCGGGAACGAAGACCAGGAGATGGGGGCCGATCTGGACGCGGTCGCCGGCCTCGAGGAGCTGCTGCTGCACGAGCTCGCCGTTCACGAACGTCCCGTTCAGGCTGCCCTCGTCCTCGATCACGGTGCCGACCGCCTCGCGCCGGATGGTCGCGTGGCGCGCCGAGACGGTGGGGCCGGCCAGGACGATGTCGTTCTCGGTGTGGCGCCCGACACGCGTCGTGCGTTCGGCCAGGTCGAAGCGCTCCTCCTCGCCGAGCTTCGGCCGCCACACGAGCGCGGGGTGCTCGCCGGGTGCTGCCACGGGCGGGGCCGCAGCGCCGTCGCCGGTCTGGATGATGCGTGTGTAGCTCGGCTGATCCTCGGCCACTGGCCCTTCCCCTCCCGATCCGTCGCACGAGCCTACCAGGACACACGGACGGGCGGTAGACTGGAAACGTGGAGCACGACGAGGGTAATCCGATCGCCGACGCCGAGGCCCAGCTCTACCGGCGCATCCAGGAGCTCCGCGACCGGGCCCGCGCCGAGCGGCAGGCATCGGTCCCTTCGGCACCGTCCGAGCCGGGCGTCTCGACGCCCGACCTGCGGACAATCCTGAGCCGCGCCGAGACCCACGTCGGAGAGCTCCGCGAGACGGCGGCATCGCTTCAGAAGACGCTGCCCGAGGCGGTCGAGCGCGCGATCGAGAAGGCGATGGACGACCACTCCACCCCGCGCCGCCTCGGCGAGCTGCGCGACCTCGTGCGCGCGCTCTCGTCGCAGGTCGAGCAGGTGAACCGCGACCTCCTTGCCGAGCGCCTGGGCCGGGTCGAGGACCTCGAGCTTCTGGTAGACCTGCTGTCGACCGGCATGGCCGCCCTCCGCCAGGACGTCGCCGACCTCGCCGGCAACGTCGGCCAGGTGGGTGCGGGCGTCGACCGCGCGAACGCCAAGCTCGACCAGCCCGTCCAGGTGACCGTCGAGCGCGCCCAGCAGGCCGGCGTCCGCGACCTCTTCCGCCCCACCGAGGCGGAGCCGACCCCGGCTGGGTCGCGGCCCGAAGCCAGCTAGACTCGGCGCGAGTCCACAAGGGGGTTCGGCGGCGATGGCGATGGTGTCGATGCGGCAGCTTCTCGACGAGGCGGCTGCGGGCGGGTACGGCGTTGGGGCGTTCAACGTCAACAACATGGAGCAGATCCAGGCGATCATGGAGGCCGCCCGCGAGACGTCCTCGCCGGTGATCATCCAGGCGTCGCGCGGCGCCCGCTCCTACACCAACGACCGCTTCCTCTACCACCTGATGCAGGCGGCTGTGGAGCTCTATCCGGAGATCCCGGTGGCGCTCCACCAGGACCACGGCAACTCGCCGGCGACCTGTATCTCGGCGATCGACCAGGGCTTCACGAGCGTCATGATGGACGGCTCGCTCCTGGACGACGGGAAGACGGCGGCGGACTTCGCCTACAACGTCCAGGTGACCCGCGAGGTCGTGGAGCATGCGCACGCGGTCGGCGTCACGGTCGAGGGCGAGCTGGGAACGCTGGGCGGGATCGAGGACGGCGTCGGATCGGGCGAGATCCACCTCACCGACCCCGACCAGGCGGTCGAGTTCGTCGAGCAGACGGGGATCGACGCGCTCGCCGTTGCCATCGGCACGAGCCACGGCGCCTACAAGTTCTCGCGCAAGCCCGACGGCAAGGTGCTCGCGATGAACCTGATCCAGGAGATCCACGAGAAGCTGCCGACGACGCATCTCGTCATGCACGGCTCCTCGTCGGTGCCGAAGGAGCTCATCGACATCATCAACCAGTACGGCGGCGAGATCCGCCCGACGTGGGGCGTCCCCGTTGAGGAGATCCAGCTCGGCATCCGCCACGGCGTGCGCAAGATCAACGTCGACACCGACTCCCGCCTCGCCATCACCGGCGCGATCCGAAAGGCGATGATGGACGATCCCGGCGAGTTCGACCCGCGCTCGTACATGAAGCCCGCGCGGGCGGCGATGCAGCAGGTGATCGCCCAGCGGATGACGCAGTTCGGCCAGGCCGGCCACGCCGGCGACTACGAGCCGCGCTCGCTCACCGAGATGCGCGACTTCTACGCCGGAGCGGCAGCGTAGTGGGCGTCACCAAGGTCATCGAGGTGATCGGCAGCTCGCCGACGTCGTCGGACGACGCGATCCGCGAGGCGGTCGCCGCCGCAGCGAAGTCGATCCGCGGCATCTCGCACGTCGACGTCGTCGACGTGACCTGCGAGGTCGAGCAGGGCGTCATCACGAGCTGGAACGCGCTCGTCAAGATCTCGTTCCCGGTCGAGCCGCGCTAGAGCTCGACGCCGCGCGTCGAGGGACTCCCCCGACGCGACCCCTCCACCTCCCGCCGACCATGAGCGGGTACCCGAGTGGAGGTGAGGAGATGTACCGCCTGAAGGCAGCTCCCGTCGCCGCGGCGGTCGCGGTCATCGCGGCGGGCTGCGGCGGCACGGCGACGTCGGGCAGCGGTTCCGCGTCGACGGATCCGACGCACAGCACGACGACCACGACTGCCGAGTCCGGCTCGACAGGATCGAGCACCGACGACGGCGCCGGCACGCTCTCGTCCGTCAGCTCGACCCGGCAGATGCGCGCGTACTTCCGCCATGTCGATCGCGTCCGGCAGCAGCTTGTCGTCACGCGCCGCTCGACACGGGCGCTGAACGCCGCAATCAAGGCCCGCGACGGCACCGCCGCCGGAGCCGCGGCACGAAGCGCAGCCGCCGGTGTGCAGAAGGCGCTCGTCATCGCGAAGCGGATCAAGCCCGACGAGCCGCTGCGGACCATCAATTCCGAGCTCCTCGCCAACCTGCGCCTCGGCGTCGTCTATCTGACCCGGATGGCGAACGACCTCGATTCCGAGAATCCTGCACGGATCCACCGGTGGCGGACGACCGTCGTCCCCACGATCCGGCGCTCCGAACGCTGGTACGCCGAATGGGCGGCCGGCTCGGCGGCCCTTGCGAGATCGCTCGGCGTACGGCCGCCGCGCTGGCTGCACACGATGGACCGGTGGAACTGATCGACTCGTTGAGTGCTACTCGACCCAGGGCGGCAG
>JBOHBE010000198.1:0-11800 GCA_050698235.1 Gaiellales bacterium | reverse complement strand
GTTCAAGACCCAGCCGATCGACCGGTCGAAGCTCCGCTTCCCGGTTGCGATCTATCGCCACGTCGTCTCCGGCGCCGACAACTGCTCGATCACGGGCGGCTACGTCTACCGGGGTGCCGCCATCCCGCGGCTGCGCGGCCAGTACCTCTACGCCGACTTCTGCTCGGGGCGGATCTGGAAGTTCCCGACCGCCGGCGGCCGGCCGACGCTCACGAACATGAGCTTCCACGCGAGCAGCATCTCGTCGTTCGGCGAGGGCTCGAACGGCGAGCTCTACGTCGTGTCGCTCGGCGGCACGATCTACAAGATCGTTCCCTGAGTCAGCGCAGCGCGCCCGCGGCCGACTCGACCTCGGCCAGCAGCGAGCCGTCGCGGAGCGCGTCCGCCAGCGCGTCGATCTCGACCGCAAGCGAGCGGTCACGCTCGAGCCGCGGCGAGCGGTCGCGCACCGCCCGCTGCAGCACCGAGATGGTCGGCCCGGGCCGGAGCGGCTCGAGGAAGTCGAGCCCCTGCGCGCCGCACAGGAGCTCGACCGCGAGCACGCGCTCGACGTTCGCACAGACCTGCCACAGGTGAACGGCGGCGGTCGCGCCCATCGAGACGTGATCCTCCTGGCCCGCGCTCGTCGGGATCGAGTCGACGCTCGCGGGGTGGGCGAGCACGCGGTTCTCGGCGACCAGGCTCGCGGCCACGTACTGGGTGATCATGAACCCGGAGTTGAGCCCGCTCTCGTGGGCGAGGAACGGCGGCAGGCCGTTCGACATCGTCGGGTTCAGCAGCCGCTCGATCCGCCGCTCCGAGATCGACCCCAGCTCGGCGAGGCCGATCTTCAGGGTGTCGAGCGGGATCGCCACCGGCTCCCCGTGGAAGTTGCCGTTCGAGACGACCTCCTCGCGCTCGGCCAGGACGAGCGGGTTGTCGGTGGCCGCGTTCAGCTCGACGGCGACCGCCCGCTCGGTGTAGTCGATCGCGTCGCGAACGGCGCCGTGCACCTGCGGCGAGCACCGAAGCGAGTACGCGTCCTGGACGCGCCCGCACCACCGGTGCGAGGCCACGATCTGCGAGTCGTCGAGGAGCGCGTACAGATTGGCCGCCGACGCGACCTGGCCCGGGTGCGGCCGGAGTGCCTGGAGCTCGGGCGAGAACGGCGTTCGCGATCCGCGCACGGCCTCGATCGTCTGAGCGGCCGCGAGGTCGGCCAGCTTCGCCAGGCGGAGCGCGCGGCACACGACGAGCGCGCCGATTGCGGCCATGAACTGCGTGCCGTTGATCAGGGCGAGCCCCTCCTTCGCGGCGAGCTCGATCGGCTCCAGGCCGGCCTTCGCCAGCGCGTCCGCGCCGGGCATCGTCCGCCCGCCGGCGCGGGCCTCGCCCTCACCGACGAGGACGAGTGCGAGATGCGCGAGCGGCGCGAGGTCGCCGCTGGCGCCCAGCGATCCGCGCGACGGCACGACCGGCAGCACGCCGGCCCCGAGCATGTCGACCAGGAGTTGGACGAGCTCGCGGCGCACGCCCGACGTGCCCTTCGCGAGCGCGTTCGCGCGAAGTAGCATCGCCGCCCTCACGACCTCGTCCGGGAACGGCTCGCCGACGCCGCAGGCGTGGCTGCGAACGAGGTTCAGCTGGAGCTCCGCGGCCTGCCCCGCGTCGATGTGCACGTCCACGAGGCGGCCGAAGCCCGTGTTCACTCCGTAGGTGGGCCGTTCGTCCTTCACGACCCGCTCGATCAGCGCACGTGACGCGTCGATCTGGCGCAGCGCGTCGGGCGCGAGCCCGACAGGCACGCCGTGCAGCGCGACGCCCTCGACGTCGTCGACAGTGAGGTCGTGCCCGGTGAGCTGGATCGCCGTCACGTGCGCCGCGAAGGCTACCGGCCTCCCCGTCCGAACTCGCCTGCCGCCGCGACCTCGAGCATGCGGTCGGGGGCGAGCCCGGGCAGGCGCAGAGCCTCGCCCGCGGCCGATGCGGCCACGGAGGCGGGCATGAGGCCGACGAGCTCGCCTCTGACCACGTCCGCGCCGTGCTCGGCGGCCAGCCGCTCGACCTCGCGGACGACCCGGTGAAGTGGCGTCGCGGCGACATCGATCAGGTTCATCGAGACCTGCGCGCGGCCGGTGCCCGCGAGCCGAACGCCGAGCGCCTGCACGCCCGGTAGTCCGCCATCGCGCGCCCGCACCGCCGACGCGACCGCTCGGGCCACGTCGACGTCCCCGGTGTCGAGCTCGAGGTTGAACGCGACGAGCGGCGGTCGCACGCCCAGAAGGACGGCTCCCGCGGTGGGGTGCAGCTCCGCCGGGCCGAAGAGCGGCTCGACCTCCCCGGACTCGAGCCGGGCTGCGAGCGCCTCGACGCCTCCAGTGCGGAACGTGGCCGGGCGACGGCCACCGGCGAGGTCGCCGTAGCCGAGGACGGGGATGCCGGACTCGCCGACGCGCTCCCCGAGCAGCCTGGCCGCATGCTCCGGCTCGGGGTCGCCGGCGGTGAACCGGACGAAGGGCACCACATCGGCGGCGCCGACGCGCGGGTGGACGCCCTCGTGGGTGCGAAGGTCGATGCGCTCGACGGCGACGGCGATCGCCGCCGCGAGGCCTTCCACCAGATCGGCCGGCGGCCCGATGCAGGTGAAGACCGAGCGGTTGTGGTCGGGATCGGCGTGGACATCGAGGACGCGCACATGCCCGGCGAGCGCCCGCCTGATGGCATCGAGCGTCGCCGCGTCACGACCCTCGGAGAAATTCGGCACCGACTCGAGGAGGCCACGCATCGGGCGCACAGTATCCGCCACGCGAAGCGCCTCGAGCGGGCCTCTGGATGGAGGCCCGCCGGAGGGGACATAACGGCGTTCGGGGGGGAACGCGGTTACAAGGTCTGGCCGCGTCGATGAACGAACCGGGAGGAAGCCGGAATTGCCAGACGCATACAGTCTCGGCGATCCCGCGCCGGCGTGCATGCCCCATCGGAGTGATTCGGGGGGCTGGAAGCGTCTCCCAGCACGTACCCCAATATGGTGACCCAACTCCGCCCATTCGAGCGACGACGCCGGGCGGTTTGTGGACGATCATCTGTATACGGATCGAAAAGGCAAACTCGCCGCGAGGCGAGCACGCAAAGCTAGAGGTCTCAGCGATGAGACAGCTCGGCTGCCGAACCCGGGCCCCCTCGAATACGACGTCCGAACTCGCGAGAATCGCGGGGACGAACCTCGGAGGTGGCTCCCAGCGACGAAACATCGTCGCGCCGCGCACGAAGGGCTTAGGCACCCTAATGCGCACCTCGATCCGAAACGACACGGAGCGGACGGTGAGCGCTGCGGGGGGCAGTGCCACCAGGTGGCAGTGAGGTTCACCGTCCGCCCCGTCACCTTGCCTGCGGGCACTAGCATCGAGCCGCGATGCTGGAACGCCTCTTCTCCCCTCTCGCGCTCGGGCCGGTCGAGATCCCAAACCGCGTGGTCTCGACGTCGCACCAGACGTCGCTCGTGCACGACCACCTGCCGACCGACGACCTGATCGCCTACCACCGCGCCCGCGCCGCCGGCGGCGCGGGGCTCATCGTCGTCGAGGCGACCGCCGTCCACCCCACGGGTCTCCTGACGGCGCACACCGTCGGCGGCTACCTGCCCGAGATCGTGCCCGTGTGGGAGCGGATGAGCGCTGCCGTCAAGGAGCACGGCACGCGGCTCATGTGCCAGCTCTTCCACGGCGGCCGCGAGATGATCGCCTCCGGCACGCGTCCCCCGGCGGTCGCCCCGAGCTCGATCCCCTCGGCGCGCTTCAAGACCGAGCCCCGGGCGCTGACAAGGGCCGAGATCGCCGAGATGCTCGAGGGCTACCGGCAGGCGGCGGCGTACGCGGCCGAGGGCGGCCTCGACGGCGTCGAGGTGTGCGCAGGGTTCGGCTACCTGCCGACGCAGTTCCTGTCGCGCCTCGCGAACGTCCGCACCGACGAGTACGGCGGGAGCTTCGAGAACCGCTTCCGCTTCCTGCGCGAGGTGCTCGAGGCGATGCGCGAGGGGTTCGGCCCGAACGGGGCGGTCGGCTGCCGCCTGACCGACGAGCGCACGTCCGCAGTCGGCACCGATTTCGACGACATCCTCGCCGCAGCAGAAGCCGTTGGTGCAGATGGGCTGGCCGACTACGTCTCGGTCACGCTCGGCTCGTCGCCCACGTACCGGGGGTCGACGTGGATCGTCCCGCCGTCCCCGGCGGCGGTGAACGCGATCACGGAGTTCGCGGCGGCGGTGAAGGCGCGGACGGCGGTTCCCGTGATCGCCACCGGGCGCGTGCTCGACCCGGCCGACGCGGACCGCCTGATCGGCGAGGGCGTGTGTGACGCCGTCGGGATGACGCGGGCCCAGATCGCCGACCCCAACCTGGCGCGGCGCGCGCGGGCGGGCGAGCCGATCACGCGCTGCATCGGCTGCAACCAGGGCTGCATCGGCCACTACCACGCCGGCGTTCCGATCGCGTGCACGGTGAACCCGTGGGCGGGGTACGAGCGCAGCCTCCCCCTCCCCGCGCCCGCCGAGACACCGGGGGCGGTGGTCGTCGTCGGCGCAGGCCCCGCCGGATGCGCCGCCGCCGCAACCGCGGCTGCGCGCGGGCACCGGGTCGTCGTCTTCGAACGCGGCGAGCGGTCGGGCGGCCAGATGCAGCTCGCGCTCGCGGCGCCCGGCCACGCCGAGGTCGCCGAGGGGTTGCTCGAGATCCTGGCGCGATGGATCTCGGAGGTCGATGTCCGCTACGGCGCCGAGGCCTCGGCCCGCGACATCCTGGACGAGCGACCCGACCGGGTGGTGGTCGCGACCGGCGCCGATCCATATATCCCCGCGCTCGGCGGCACCGGCCTCGACGTCGTCGACGCATGGGCGGCGCTCGCGGGTGCGCCTGTGGGCGACCGCGTGCTCGTGAGCGACTGGGGCGGCGACTGGACCGGCCTCGACACGGCCGAGATGCTCGCCGCCCGCGGTGCCGAGGTGCGCCTCGTCACGTCGGCAGTCGCGTTCGGCGAAGCCGTCCACCAGTACCAGCGAAACGCCTACCTGGAGCGGCTCGACAACGCCGGAGTCGAGCTCAGCCACCACCTCCGCCCGGTGTCGGTCGCGCCGGGCTCGGTCACCTTCGAGAACGTCTTCTCCGGAAACCCGGTCACGATCGAGGGCGTCGACACGCTGGTCGTCACCGCCGGCCGGACGGCCGGCGACGCGCTCTACCTCGACCTCCAGGAGTCAGGTCTGCCGGTCGAACGGGCCGGCGACTGCCTTGGCCCCCGGTCGTTCGAGGAGGCGATCCGCGAGGGCACCCTGGCTGGCCTCAGGACGTGAAACAGATGTACCTGGTACCAATGTTTCATCTCAGGCTGAAATATTGGTACCAGGTACAGGTGTCTCAGCCGGTCTCGACCTGGCGCGGGCGGGCGCTGCCGAGGTCGATCGGCTCGATTGGCGTCCAGACCGCCTCCTCGCCGCAACCCGGGCAGTAGCGGGGCTCATCCGGGTAGTGGTCGGGCTGCGCGAACGCCTCGCGCACCAGCCGCGTCTCGACGTCGAACGCCGCCTGCCCGGTGCGGCGCGCGATCGCCGTCGCCCGCTCGTGGAGCCCCTCCGAGTCGTAGCCGAGCGCGATGCGCGTGCCGCAGTAGGCGCACAGGGCCATCCGGGCGGCCGGAGGGGCTGCGGCGGGCCGATCCTCGTCGAATTTGCGAAACGCGACCCAGAGGGCGACGAATATGCCGATCAGGGGCAGCTTGAGGACGAGCGCCAGGAAGATCACCACCCACACGTCCGCCGAGAACACGGTCTGCACCGCCACGCTGACACCTTAGCCGACGTCCCCTTCAGGAATCGGGCTCCGCGGCCGATTGACGGGGCGAACCCATAATGTCGAAGCCCACGCGCCACGAGATGCTCACGCTCGCCCTCGGCGTGCTCCCGCCTCCGCCGACGGAGGTCGAGGTGCTCTCCGAGGACGGCGGCGCCTTCCTGCTCCGCATCGTCGAGCAGGAGGACGAGCTTCTGCACGCATTCGCGCCCAGAAAGCAGGTGCGCAAGGAGCTGCACCTGCTCGCCCGCGTCACCGACGAGCAGCGGGGCCGCTACGAGGTCGAGTTCGAGGTCGACGAGGCCTACTTCCACAGCGCCGCCGAGGCGCTCGTGCATGCGGCCGTGTCGGGCGTCCGCCACCGCAAGATGCGGCGGTCCGCGCCGCGCATCCCCGTCACCGAGCGCACGAAGGCACGCGTGCTCTTCTGCCGGACGCTGCCGCGCCACGAGACGCTGGACGTGCGCCTGAGCGACGTCTCGACGACCGGAATCGGCTTCACGTCGGCCCAGGAGCTTCACGCCGGCGACATGCTCGTCGTCGCGGCCACGCTCGCCGGCAAGATCGTCGACATCGAGACCCGGATCGTCAGGGTCGACCCAGCCCCCTACGGCCGGGTGCGGATCGGCGGCGAGATCACCGATCTCGCGGAGAAGGACCGCCGGCTGATCGCCGACATGGCCCTGCGGATGCCCGAGGAGGGCTCCGAGGCCGAGCGCCGAAACGGCGCCGCCCCGAGAGTCCGTAAGACCGGGTAGGGCCCATACCGCCGAAGGGGGATTCTCACCCGTCGGCGGCACGCCGATACTTGGGGTGCGGGCGTGCACGCACGCCGCGCTTGACGGATTCGGAAGGGGGTCTTTCGGTGCGCGTCTTCACCAACCAGCGAGGCAGCGTCGCCTCAGAGCTGAGCTTCGGCGCAATGGTCATTGGCATCCTCGTGCTGGGCGGTCTCTACATGGTCGCGCAGATCGAAGGCGTCTCCTTCGCCATGCTCCTCCAGCAGCTCCGTAACGGCTGACGAGCCGCCGATTCACCGCCCGCTAACCTGAGCGGGTGACGTTCCGGCGGCTGCTCGGTTTCCTGCGCCCGTACCGGTGGCAGGTGATCGTCTCGACGCTGCTCGCCGTCGGCGCCCAGGCCGCCGGCCTCACGGTGCCGTACCTGACGGGTCAGGTGATCGACACCGTCTCGGCCGCGAGCCACAGCGATCGCCGCCTCTACACCTACGCGGCCCTCGTCGTCGTGGCCGGCGCGATCAAGGGCGTCCTCATGCTCTTCCGGCGCCTGCTCGCCGGCCGGCTCTCTCTGGACGTCGAGTACGACCTGCGAAACGCGGTGTACGCCCACCTCCAGCGGCTGTCGTTCGGCTTCTTCGACACGCACCAGACGGGCCAGCTCATGTCGCGCGCGACGGTCGACCTCCAGTCCGTGCGGTTCTTCCTGGGGTACGGCCTCATCTTCTTCACCCAGAACCTGATCACGATCGCGATCGTCGCGATCGCACTCGTGCTGATCGACTGGCAGATGGCGCTCATCGCGTTCGCCGTCGCGCCGGTGCTCTCGATCACCGCCTTTCGCTACTCCCGCACCAGCCACCCGGTGCTCAGGGAGGTGCAGCAGCGCGTCGCCGACGTGACGACGCAGGCCGAGGAGAACATCGTCGGCGTCCGCGTCGTGAAGGCGTTCGCTCAGGAGCCGCGCCAGCTTCGGAGCTTCGCCGCCGGGACGGAGCGCATCTTCTCGCAGGCGATCCTGGCGGCCCGGCTCCAGGCCACCTACGTGCCGTTCATGTCATCGCTCCCCAACCTGGCGATTGCCGGGGTCGTGCTGGTGGGCGGCTACCAGGTCGCGCACGGGCACCTCAGCCTCGGCTCGTTCTTCGCGGTGAACGGCTACCTGCTCCTCCTCGTCGTCCCGCTGCGGTCGATCGGCATGTGGGTCGGCCAGTACCAGCGCGCGATGGCGTCGGGCGAGCGGATCTTCGAGGTGCTCGACTACGACCGCGACATCCTCGACGCGCCCGGCGCGGACACGCTCGGTCCCGGCCCGGGCGGCATCCGCATGTCGGGCGTCAGCTTCGGCTACGACACCGGCCGGGCCGTCCTGCACGACATCGAGCTCGACGTCGCGGCCGGGTCCACGGTGGCGCTGATCGGCCCGACGGGCTGCGGGAAGACGACCCTCACGACGCTCATCCCACGCTTCTACGACGTGCGGGCCGGGACGATCGAGCTGGATGGCCAGGACGTGCGCGGCGTCACGCTGCGGTCGCTCCGAGCGGCTGTCGGGATCGTCAGCCAGGACACGTTCCTCTTCTCGACGACCGTCGCCGAGAACGTCGCGTTCGGGACGCCCGAGGCCACGCCCGAGCAGATCGTCACGGCGGCCCGCCAGGCGCAGGCCCACGAGTTCATCTGTGACCTGCCGGACGGCTATGAGACCGTCGTGGGCGAACGCGGCCTCTCGCTCTCGGGCGGTCAGCGGCAGCGCATCGCGATCGCCCGCGCGCTGCTCATGAACCCACGCGTCCTCATCCTGGACGACGCCACCGCGTCGGTCGACGCCTCCACCGAGGCCCGGATCAAGCTGGCGCTGCGCGAGGTGATGAAGGGCCGGACGACGATAATCATCGCGCACCGGCTCTCGACGATCTCGCTCGCCGACGAGATCGTCGTCCTCGACAAGGGCCGGATCGTGGCCCGCGGCGCGCACGACGAGCTCGTGCAGACGAGTGCCGTCTACCGCGAGATCCACGACCACGGCCTCGTCGAGCGGCGGTTCGTCGACCTTGACCCCGACGGCGCCCCGATCGAGAAGGACGGCGAGCCGCCCGCGCGGCGAGCGGCGGGAGGACGGCTGCCGTGAGCACGTTCGGAAGCCACGTCGGCCGGTTGGGGGCCGAGCCGACCGGTCTCGGGGCGCGCGGCTCGCTGCGCCGCGTGAAAGCGCTCTGGGCCTACAACTGGCCGTACCGGCGCCGCTCGGCGGCCGCGCTCGCGCTGATGCTGGCGGCGACCGCAACAGCGATCGCCGGGCCGCTTGCGGTCAAGGCCGCGATCGACCGCGGCATCACCGCCTCGCCCGCCGACTTCGGGCAGATCGAGCTCTGGGTCGGAGTCTTTGCGGCGTTGACCGTCATCAACTGGATCACGTCCTCGGGCCAGACCTACCTGACCTCGTGGGTCGGCACCCGCATCCTGGCCGACCTCCGGATCGGCCTCTTCGCGCATATTCAGAAGCTCGACCTGGGCTTCTTCGAGCGAAACCGGGCCGGCGTCGTCATCTCGCGGCTCACGAACGACATCGAGGCGCTCGTGAGTGCGGTGGTCGACGGGCCGACGACGCTCGTCCAGAACACGATCGTGCTGGCCGGCTCGGCAAGCGTCCTCATCTACATCAACTGGAAGCTCGCCATCGCGACCCTCACCGTGTTCCCGGGCATGGCCATCGGCACGGCGATCTTCCGGTACTACTCGAGCCGGGCCTACCGGCAGACGCGGCGCCGCCTGGCGGAGGTGACCGCGCAGCTCCAGGAGGACATCTCGGGCGTGCGCGTCGTCCAGGCCTTCCGGCGCGAGAGCACCAACTACGAGCGGTTCGTCGAGATCAACGGCCACTACCGCGCCGCCAACGACCAGACGGTGATCGCCTCGGCGATCTACTTCCCGTACGTCGACCTGCTCTCGGCGCTCGCGATGGCCGTCGTGCTCGGCTACGGCGGCACGCTGGTGTTCCAGGGCGACCTCACACCGGGGGGCCTCTTCGTCTTCATCGGGCTCCTGTCGAACTTCTTCGACCCGGTGCAGCAGCTCTCGCAGTTCTACCAGACGTTCCTGGCGGCCACGGCGGCGCTCGACAACATCTTCACGGTGCTCGACACGGAGCCGGGGATGACCGACGCCCCCGACGCCCGCGAGCTGCCCCCGATTCGCGGCGAGGTGGTGTTCGACGATGTCCACTTCGCCTACGCCGAGGGCGGTACCGAGGTGCTGCACGGCGTCTCGTTCGCGGTCCCGGCCGGCCGGACGATCGCGCTCGTGGGCCACACCGGCGCGGGGAAGTCGACGATCGTCAAGCTGCTCGCGCGGTTCTACGACCCGACAGGCGGTCGCATCACCATCGACGGGAACGACCTGCGCGACGTCACCGTCCCGTCGCTTCGCCGGCAGCTCGGGATCGTGCCGCAGGAGGGGTTTCTGTTCGCGGGCTCGGTGCGCGAGAACATCGCGTTCGGGCGCCCGGGCGCGTCCGACGACGAGATCCGGGCCGCGGCGGTGGCGGTTGGCGCCCACGAGTTCATCGAGGCCCTGCCCGACGGGTACGACACCGACGTCCAGGAGCGCGGCTCGCGGCTCTCGATCGGTCAGCGCCAGCTGGTCGCGTTCGCCCGGGCGCTCCTGGCCGACCCCCGCATCCTCATCCTCGACGAGGCGACCTCGTCGGTCGACATCCCGACCGAGGCCCGGATCGAGGAGGCGCTCGAGACGCTCCTGCGCGCCCGGACGGCCTTCGTCGTCGCGCATCGGTTGTCGACCATCCGCCGGGCTGACATGATCGTCGTCCTCGAGCACGGCGAGGTGATCGAGGCCGGCACCCACTCCGAGCTGATCGCGCGCCGGGGCCGGTACTTCTCGCTGTACGACGACTGGGTCGAGGCCGTTGCCTGACCCGACAGCCAAAGACCCGCGCGCGCCAACAGTTTCCTAACTAAAGCGAGGGTTGCAAGCGGTCGATGATCGGTACGTGAGGGGTCGCTCCACCTTCGTCGCGGCTGCCGCAATGGCGCTGCTCTGTCTCGCTCCGCCCGCTCTGGCGTCGGGCGGGTTCAGCGACGTTCCTCACGGCTTCTGGGCGAGGCCGCAGATCCGGTGGGCCGCCGGCAACCTGTGGATGCCACCGCGGACGCCGACGACGTTCGTCCCGCACCACACGGTGAGCCGCGTCAACGCGAGCCGCGTGCTGACGCGAATCGCGTTCCAGCTGAACGGCGTCCCGCAGGATCCCGACTCGTTCGCACAGGCCGTCGCCGCCGGGTGGATCCCGGAGGGCTCGGGCCCGTCGGGCACGATCACCCAGCTCGAGTTCGACCGCGGGCTGGTCCGCGTCCTCGGGCTGGCGCACGCCGCCAAGGCACTGAACCACGTGACCACCGCCGACGGGTGGGCGCCGAAGCTCCCCGACGGCTTCGGGGTCGAGCAGGAGGTGCGCGCGATCGGGGCCCGCACGAACGTCCCCGACGGATCCGACTCTTGGGAGCTGGCTCCGGCCGATCTGCTCCGCCGCGCGAACATGGCCGCCGAGACCTATGCGGTGATGCACATGTCGCCGTGGGCGCTGGCCGCCGGACAGGCGAAGGTCGCCGTGGCCACGCGGCTTCCGGCATGGACGCCGCTCAAGCGCAAGGTGCTCGGGCTGGCGCTCCGCTACGCGGGCGAGCCGTACATCTGGGGCGGTACCTCGCCCGACCCGCAGTCCCCGCTGGGCTCGCCGGTCGCAGGCGGGTTCGACTGCTCGGGCTTCGTATGGTGGGTGATGAAGCTCCACTCCTACACCGTCTCGAGCCACACATGGACGGGCGATCCCAAGATCCTGGCCCGCTCGACGTTCGACATGGCCGCGCAGCTCCCGGTCTCGAAGCGCATCCACCGCCGCGACCTGAAGCCCGGCGACATCCTGTTCTGGAGCTCTGCGCCGAACGGGGTCAAGACGAAGTCGGCGACCGTCTATCACGCCGGCATCTACCTCGGGAACAGCTGGGCGATCAACAGCCACGGCTCCGGCGACGGCGTGACGCTCGACTACATGGGCCAGGGCGCCGGCTGGTTCCACGACGCGTTCGCCTTCGGCTGGCGCGTCATGCCGCGCGCTCGCTAGGCGAGCTTCTTCTCGAAGAAGACGCGCGCGAAGCCGCTCTCGGCCCGCCGCTCTGTCTCGCGGAAGCCGAGGCGCGGGTACCAGGCGATGTTCTCGACCATGTG
>JBOHBE010000197.1:0-11830 GCA_050698235.1 Gaiellales bacterium | reverse complement strand
CCTCCTTGCGGTCGAGGTGTCGGGATCGAGCGCGAACCGGGCGTCGGGCGGGCGCTCGCACCTCATCGACCTCGGCTGGCGCGTGATCCGCCACCATCCGCTGCTGGGCGCAGGGCTGGGCGGGTTCGCGAAGGCGGCCGTGGCGGGCACGGAGCACCCGTACCGGCTCAAGGGAGCGGCGTCGCACACGACGCCCGTCACCGTGGCGGCGGAGCTTGGACCGCTCGGAGCGATCGCCTACGGATGGCTTCTCGCGGCGCTCGTCTGGGCCGGGGCGGCCGGCCGCCGCGCGCCAGCCGTCTCGCGGACGCTGCTCGCCGCGCTCGTCGCCATCTTCGCGAGCTCGCTCTTCTACAACTCGTTCTTCGAGGATCCGACGGTCTGGCTGATCGCCGGCCTCTTCTGCGTGGTGTTCGAGTGAGCCCTGCGACCCTCGGCACGGCCGCCGCGCTCGTGCTGGTCCCGGGAATCGGAGCGATGCTGGCGGTGTATCCGCCCGGCCGCGCCGGACTGGCGACGCGGATCGCGCTGGCGTTCGGCCTGGGCTACGCGGCCGTTGGCCTGACTGCGACCGGGCTCGTCATCGCCCACGTCCTCTCGCGGTCATCGTTTCTCGTCGCACTCCTCGCCGTGACCATGGCGCTGTGGGCTGCGGGCCTGCGGCGCGGGCGCCCCGGAGGCCACCTCCAGTCGCTCCGCGAGGAGCTCGCCGAGGACCGGTACGCCATCGCCGCAGGGCTGGTCGTGCTTTTCGCGATCGCCGTCGTCAGGCTGCGCAGCTCCCCGCTGCTCGACTTCGAGATGTTCGGGCCGTGGCGGTACTGGGCCGACGGCCTCGAGCTGGCTGACGCTGGGCGGGTGCCGGCGCAATCGCTCCAGTGGGGCTCCCTCTACACGCCTGCCATCTCGAAGCTCGTCCTGAACAGCTTCCACGGCGGCTCGTCGTACCTGCTCGGCGCGAGCCCGCTCCCTGCGATGGGCGCGCTCCTGTGGGTGGCGTCGACGGGGCTCGCCGCCGGCCTCTGGGCGCTCGGGCGGGAGCTGGGCCTGCGCGTGCTCTCGCCGCTCCTGCCGCTCCTCACGCTGACGCTCCTGAACGACGAGTTGCGGCGCAACCTCGACGTGTACACGGCCGAGAACGTCGGCCGGATGGTCGCGGTCTGCGGCCTGGTCGTCGGCGTCCGCGCGCTACGCGACCGGGAGGGATGGCTCGAGCCTGTCGTCGCGGCAATCCTCTTCGGCGCGGGCTTCGCGACCCACGGGGTGCCGGTCGTCGCGCTCATGATCGCGCTCGGGTGGTACGGGGTGGCGCGGCTCGTGCTCGAGTGGGACCGCGGAGCCATCGTCGCGCGGATGGCGGTGATCGCGGTCGGCGCGCCGGCGCTGACCGTTGCGCTCCTGCTCTCGGCCGGAGGGACGATCGGCTTCCAGGGGGCTTCCGGCGCCGACCGCTACGGCTCGTTCGGCCCCGGCGTCGACCCGACGGCGTCGCTGCTTGCCGGGACGGTCGAGCACTCACCCACGGGGACGGGCCACTGGTTCATCCCGCCGCACGGGATCCTCACGTACTTCCTGCGCACCGTGACGACGCTCGACGATCCGCCGCGCATCCTCCTGTGGCTCATACCGATCGCCGCGATCGTCGCCGCCGTCGCCATGGCGCGCCTGCTCCCGATCGATCTCGGCTCGACGGCCATCATGGCCGTCGGGCTCGGTCTGAGCCTGGTTGCGCTCGCGTTCCTCTTCTCGTACCGCTACACGACGCAGATCCCGGGCCGGTTCGGCATCGACCGCGAGTTCGACTACCTGCCGCTCGCCACGGTCATCCTCGTCCTCGCGGCGCTCGAGCCGGCGGTCGGGTGGCTCACGCGGCTGCGCGTGTGGGCGCCGGCTGCGATCGCGGCGCTCGTCGTCGCGCTCCCGGCTGTCGCGGTCGGTGCGACCGTCGGCCCGGCCCGCTCGAGCTACCACTCGAACGGCGTCCGCGCGCTCGCGATCCTGGACTGGGTGGCAGCCCACGTCCCGTGCAACGCGCGGATCCTCCCCGACCGCGTCACGCTCGGGACGTTCGTCGCGGCCACCGGCCGGGTCAGCGTCGTCGAGGGGATGGGGCCGTACCTGCGCCCCGAGATGCTCCATCCCGTGCTTGCCGACGTGCTGCGGGCGCACCGGTTCTTCGAGCGACCGGCCGGCGGCCGCGGGTTCCTGCGCCGGGAGGGGGTCGACTACGTCATCGTCGTGAAGGGCGTGCGGATCGGCAGCATGGTCGGCACCCTCGACTCGGGTGTCGACCCGGCCGGGCTCGCCGGCGTCGGCTTCCTGCGCCCGGTTTACACGAGCCCCGACGCCGACGTCTACCGGGTTCGCGGCTCGGGACGTCAGAGCGGCTTCCCCGATCCGGCTGACTATTCCGGATTCATGTGCACCCACGGCCCGGTGGCGGGCGGGTCGTGACGGCGGCCAAGGTGCTCTTCGCGGTCATCGTGATCGCGCTCCTCGCGATCCACGACGACGGCGAACCGTCGTGGGGGCCGCACGTCGTCGTCGCCCTCACACCCGCCCCCGACCGAACGCCGCTTCCGGTCGCCGCGAGCAAGACCCCGATCAGGCACATCATCTTCCTGGTCAAGGAGAACCGGACCTACGACAACCTGTACGGGCTCTTCCCGGGCGGCGACGGGACGCACTTCGGCGTCCGCGCCGACGGCTCGACGATCCCGCTCAAGCCGCTCCCCGACAAGCAGACCGATCTCCAGCACAGCTACTTCGCGGCCCATCACGACATCAACGGCGGCGCGATGAACGGCTTCTCGACGCTCGAGGACAAGTCCGGCAACGTCACGAACCTGGCGTTCACCACGGCCCAGCCCGGGCAGCTGCCGGCGTACTGGGGCTGGGCCCACCACTACGAGCTCATGGACAGGATGTTCTCGTCGGCCGCGTCGTCGAGCATGCCGAACCGGCTCTACTCGATCGCCGCCTCGTCGGCGGGCGTCATCGACGGGCCGAACTTCCGCACGACCAGGTGGGGCTGCGACGACCCGGCTGGGATCACCGCTCCGGCGATCCGGCACGGGAAGCTCGTCCGGGTGCGTCCCTGCTTCAACATCCCGACGACCGCGGGGCTGCTCCAGAAGAAGGGCCTCGACTGGGCCTACTACGGCGCCCGCGGCGGCGAGCTGGGCTACGGCTGGGTCGCGGTCGACCAGATCAACTACATCCGCGACACCGACTCGTGGGAGAAGCACGTCTTCCCGATCGAGTGGTTCACGCATGACGTCTCGCAGGGCTACCTCGCGCCCGTGACGTGGATCGCGCCGCCGTTCAACCTCTCCGACCACCCGGGCGGGCCGTCGCTCTGCCAGGGCGAGAACTGGACGGTCGGCATCGTGAACTCGATCATGCGCTCGCCGCTCTGGAAGTCGACCGCGATCGTCCTGTCGTGGGACGACTTCGGCGGGTTCTACGACCACGTCCCGCCCCCGCACGCCGACTTCCTGGGCCTCGGGCCACGGGTGCCGCTCGTCGTGATCTCGCCATGGGCCCGCCAGGGCATCGACCACACCACCTACGACTTCACGTCGGTGCTGCGGTTCATCGGCGAGAACTTCGGCCTGCCGCGCCTGAACGCCCGCGTCGACAAGCTCGCGTCGCTGCGGTCGGCCTTCCAGTTCACGAAGCCGGCGCCGCGCTGGTACGCCAAGCCAAAGACGTGCCCCGACACCTCGCCCGTGCACCTGGCGAAGGGCACGGACGTGCTCGAATGACCGCTCAGGCGTAGTACGAGACAGCGACCTCGGCGGCCAGGCCGGCGTTGTCGACGATCAGGCGCGCGTTGGCCTCGAGCGAGCGCCCGGCCGTGGCCGCGTGGACGGCGGCCAGCACGTGGGGCGTCACGCTCTGCCCGCGGACTCCCTTCGCTGCGGCCTCCGCGACGGCGCCCTCCATCGTTCGCTCGAGCTCGGCGGCGTCGAGCGCGACGTCCTCGGCGACCGGCTGGGCGACGACGACGCCCGCCCTTCGCGCGAAGCCCCAGTGCGCGGCGACGGCCGCCGCGACCGCGTCGGCATCATCCGCCCGGTCGGGCACCGGGTGTGGGCTCTCGCGGACGTAGAACAGCGGGAAGACGTCGGTCCGGTAGCCGATCAAAGGCACGCCCGCCGTCTCGAGGGCCTCGAGCGTGGCCGGGATGTCGAGCAGAGACTTCGCCCCAGAGCAGACCACGCACACGGCGGTGCGCGCGATCTCGTCGAGGTCGGCCGAGACGTCGAGCGTCTCCGCCCACCCGCGGTGGACGCCGCCGATCCCGCCGGTGCCCATGAAGTGAATGCCGGCGACGGCGGACACGGCCAGCGTCCCGGCGACCGTCGTCGCGCCCCAGGCGCCTGAAACCGCGCACGTGGCGAGGTCGCGCGGCCCCACCTTGCGGACGTCGGGCTCAATGGCGAGCCGGTCGAGCACCGCGTCGTCGATACCCACCCGGACGGTGCCGTCGACAACCGCGATGGTCGCCGGCACGGCGCCGCGCTCGCGGACGCGCGCCTCCGCGGCGCGGCCGACGGCAGGCCCGATATCGGGCGGCAGCCCGTGGGCGACGAGCGACGACTCGAGCGCCACGACAGGCTGCGAGCGGACGAGCGCGTCCTCGACCTCGGGCGAGATGCGCAGGAGGCCGGAGGGGTGACGGGTCATGGTTCTGCCGGCCGGCCGGATCTCTGCATACCGGGAGCCGATGGTACACTCGCGGCCGTGTCGAGCGCCGATACCGGACTGTCGCCGCCGGTCATGTGCGCCAACCATCCGAAGGTCGAGACCGGCGTCCGCTGCTCGAATTGCGGCAAGCCGATCTGCCCCGATTGCATGGTGCCGGCGCCGGTCGGAATCAAGTGCCGCGACTGCGCGCGCATGCCCCGCTCGGCCCGCGTCGCATTGCGGCCGCAGAAGGCGGCGAGGGCGGTGGGCGCCGCGTTCGGGGTCGGCTCGGTGTTCGGCGTGCTGCTGGCCTTCGCCGGCGGCGCGGGCCTCGGGTTCTTCACGCTCATCATCGCGTACTTCGTCGGGCTCCTCACCGGTCGCGCCACGCTGCGCGCGGCCGGGTATCACCGCGCCGAGGCGACGGCCTGGATCGCGGCCGCCGGAGCCGGATGGGCCTACGTCTGCTCCGGGATCGTCATCGCCGCCTCGGTCGGCGGCGACGCCCGGGCGTATGTCCAGGTGATCGGGCTCCTCGTGGCCGGGTTCTTCGCGTACCGGGAGGTGTCGTGAGCGACGGCGGCGGGAAGCGCCGCGGCGGTGCGATGCGATCGTTCGTGGTGGGGAGCGTCATCGGTGCGGCGGCCGCGGTCGTGGCGGCGCCGCGGCTGCGACGCGGGCGGCGGCCCGACGCGGGTGGGCGGGCCGCCGGTCTCGAGGCCTTCGAGGGCGCCCCCTGCTGGGATCACGATCGGGCCCAGGGCCGCGACGCCGAGAGCCGATGACCCGCGTCGCGGCGCTCTACGACATCCACGCGAATCTGCCCGCGCTCGACGCCGTGCTGGCGGATGCGGGGGAGGCCGACCTCGTACTGGTCGGCGGCGACTTCTCACACGGGCCGCTGCCCGCCGAGACCGTCGACAGGCTGCGCGGCCTCGGCGACCGCGTCAGGTTTATCCGCGGGAACGCCGATCGCGAGGTGGCCCAGCCGGACGCATGGCAGCGGGAGCGGCTCGGGGAGGAGCGGCTGGCGTTTCTCGCCCGTCTGCCCGAGACCGTCACGATTGAGATCGACGGGCTGGGGAGCGTCCTCTTCTGCCACGGGTCGCCGCGCAGCGACGAGGAGATCCTGACGGCCGTCACGCCGGAGGATCGGCTGGGGCGCATCCTCGCGGACGTCGCCGCGTCGGTGGTCGTGTGCGGCCACACCCATCACCAGTTCGACCGCACCGCGCACGGCATCCGGATCGTGAACGCAGGCAGCGTCGGCATACCGTACGAGGGCCGGCCGGGGGCGTTCTGGGCCATGCTCGGGCCCGACGTCGAGCTGCGTTCGACCGCGTACGACCTGGACCTGGCCGAGGTCGCGATCCTCGCCAGCGGGTTCCCTGCCGCAGACGAGCTCGTCGACACGCTGCGGAGCCCGCCGACCGCCGACGAGGTCGCGCGCCACTTCGAGTCGCTCGCGACTGGGTGAGGCTCTAGACTCCGCCGCCATGCCCCGGGCGCTCGTCACCGGAGGCGCCGGGTTCATCGGCTCGGCGCTCGTGCGCGCCCTCGTGGCGCGCGGCTACGACGTGCGCGTGTACGACGACCTCTCCGTCGGCGATCCCGCGAACCTGGAAGGGACCGGGGCAGAGCTCGTGCGCGGCGACGTCCGCGACCTCGACGCCCTGATCGGCGCCGCACGCGGCTGCGACACCGCCTTTCACCTGGCGGCCGGCGCGGGTGTCGTCGAGTCGATCGAGGAGCCGCTCGTCAACTTCGACCAGAACGCCCGCGGCACCCTGGTGGCGCTCGAGGCAGCCCGGCGGGCCGATGTCGGCCGGTTCGTCTTCTCGTCGTCGAACGCGCCGCTCGGCGACGGCGCCTACCCCGCCCGCGAGGACAAGCCCGTGGCGCCGCTCTCGCCGTACGGTGCGAGCAAGGCCGTCGGCGAGGCGTACTGCTCGGCCTTCCACGGCGCCTACGGCATGCACGCCGTCACCGTCCGGTTCTCGAACGCCTTCGGCCCCCGCTCGGCGCACAAGGGCAACGTCATCCCGCTCTTCATCCGCCGTCTGCGGGCCGGGGAGGAGCTCGTTGTCTACGGCGACGGCGAGCAGACGCGCGACTTCGTCTTCTGCGAGGACCTGGCCGACGGGCTCGTGCGCGCCGCCGAGGCCGATGGCGCCGGCGGCGAGATCTTCCAGCTCGCGAGCGGCCTCGAGACGAGCCTGAACCGGCTCCTCGAGCTCCTGGCCGAGGTGTCGGGGATCGAGCCGTGCATCCGCCGCGAGCCGCCCCGGGCCGGCGAGATCCTGCGCAACTACTCGGCGATCGACAAGGCCCGCGAGCGGCTCGGCTACAGCCCGTCCGTCACGCTCGAGCAGGGGCTCAGGCGAACGTGGGAGTGGTTCGAGTCGGCGTGAGACACCTGTACCCGGTACAGCTGTTTCAGCGTGTCAGCGCAACCACGCGCGCATGAGCGCGTTGGCGAAGCCCATGCCGTAGCGGAAGTGCGGCGGCTTCTTGGACTGCCCCGAGAGGCGGTTTGTGATGGTGACCGGGACCTCGATCGAGCGCAGGTGCTTCTTCGACGCCTCGACGATGAACTCGGAGTTGTGGAACTGGTCCTGCCGAAACTCGAGGCCGCGCAGGCTCGACGTGCGGACGGCCCGGTAGCCGCACGCGGGGTCGGTGACCTTGCTCCATGTGAGCAGCGACAGGAGGCGGGCGAAGAGCTTGATCCCGAGCTCGCGCGCCGCATGCGAGGGGTCGGCGTCGCCCAGCACCCGAGAGCCGCCGACCACGTCGACGTCCCCCTCGGCGATCGGACCGACCAGCCGCGAGAGCTCCGAGGGCTGGTGCTGGCCGTCGGCGTCCATCGTCACGACGATCTCGGCGCCGGTCGCAAGCGCCAGTCGGTAGCCGGTGCGCAGAGCGGCGCCCTGGCCGCGGTTCAGCGGGAGGCGCACCGCCGCCGCACCCGCGCCGCGGGCCTGCTCGGTGGTGTCGTCGGCCGAACCGTCGTCGACGACGATCGCGTGCAGCTCGTAGCCGCACACCGTCGCCGGGAGAGCCCCGAGCACGTGGACGATGTTCTCGCCCTCGTTGTAGGCCGGGACCACCACGGCGACTCCGCCGGCGAACTGCTCGGGATGGCCGGTCGCGCGGAACTGCTCGAGCGCGAGGTTCTCGATGAGCCGGGTGAGGTCGCGTCGTGACCGCTCCGCTCGGCCCGCGAGCGTGAAGGCGAAGAGGTAGAGGACGCCGACGGCCAGCACCGTGGCGCCGAGGATGCGGTGTCCGCCTCCCTGGCGGAACGAGAGCTCGTCGAAGACCCACTGCAGAATCGCGGGGTCGGCGCCGAGTACGACCAGGGGCAGGACGAACACCGTCAGCCGCAGCATGAGGTCGCCGTTTCCGAACTTGCCCTGCCGGTAGGCCCGGAGGGTCAGCGCCGCGAAGACGATCGCCGCGATCAGGCCGGCTGTACGAAGCGGCGTCAGATCCACAGAGGGCCTACCGGGCCGGCTGGCCCACGGCGGCGGCCGGCCGCCATGCCGTGGACGGCGCGATGACGTCGGGGATCACGCGGTCCTTGAACCGCTCGATCACGACGAGCGTCGACTCGATGAGGTTTTCCGAGAGCAGCGTCGGCTCGAGGCCGAGTGCCGGCAGCTTGGTGTGGATCGGGTTGTAGTAGTGCTCTTCCGCCTCGACGCGGGGGTTCGGCACGTTGTCCACGCGCACGTTCATCCCGTGGTGCTCGCCCGCGTGGCGGACCTTCTCGGCCAGGTCGGCGATCGAGAACGTCTCGGTGAACTGGTTGTAGACGCGGTACTCGCCGGCTGCGGGCGCGTTGGCGGCCGTCAACTCGACGCACTGGAGGGTGTCGAGGATGTTCAGGAAGCCGCGGGTCTGGCCGCCCTTGCCGTAGACGGTGAGCGGCTGGCCGATCACGGCCTGGACGCAGAACCGGTTGAGCGCTGTGCCGAACGCCTGGTCGTAGTCGAAGCGCGTGAGCAGCCGCTCGTCCATCTGCATCTCGGGCGTCTCGATGCCGTACACGACGCCCTGGTTCAGGTCGGTGCAGCGCAGGCCCCAGATCCGGCAGGCGAAGTGGATGTTGTGGCTGTCGTGCACCTTCGAGAGGTGGTACAGCGAGCCGGGCAGCTTCGGAAACGGCAGCACGTCGCGGCGGCCGTTGTGGGTGATCTCGATGAAGCCCTCTTCGATGTCGATGTTGGGCGTGCCGTACTCGCCCATCGTCCCGAGCTTGATCAGGTGGGCGTCGGGCGCGTGGTCGCGCATGCCCCAGAGCAGCTTGAGCGAGCCGATGACGTTGTTGTGCTGGGTCTCGACCGCGTTGTCGATGCTCTGCATCGACCAGGGGGCGCTGGGCTGCTCGCCGTAGTGGATGATCGCCTCGGGCTCGAAGTCGCGCACCAGGTCGGCGGCGAAGGTGCCCTCGGCCAGATCGCCGACGTAGCTCTCGATCCGCTTGCCGGACGCGGCGTGCCATGCGTCGATCCGCTCGGCCAGGGAGGCGATCGGGGTCAGCGAGTCGCCCCCGGCCTCCGCGACCCACTTCCTGCGGGCGAAGTTGTCGGCGACGGCCACCTCGTGGCCCTTGCCAGAGAACCGCATGGCGGTCGGCCAGCCGAGATAGCCGTCACCGCCCAGGATCAAGACTCGCATGCGCACCCCTCGTCGTGGACCGCCTGAGAATAGCTGGAATGCTATCGACCGGGTGCGACAGCGGTCGGTAGCATGCCGCCGCGATGGCCGCCCGACGCGCGGAACTGATCGCCCTGGTTGCGCTGGCCGCGTGCCTCGCAGCCGGCCGTGCCCTGGCCTGGGACGCCCTTGCAGTCTGGGCGGCCGCCGGGCTCGTCCTGCTCGCGCCCGGATGGTGCGCCCTGCGCGCCGTGGGCCTCGACGCCGATCTGGGACGGGCCGGCGCAGCGCCGGTCGCGGCGGCGCTCTCGCTGGCGGTGTGGGCGCCGCCTCTGGCGGTTGCATACCTGCTCGGCCTGACCCTCACAGCCGTGATCGCGGCCGTCATCGCGACGACCGCCGTCCTCCTGGTCTCCGTCCGCACGCCGGCCGCCCTGCCGCGCGCCGGGATGCTCGAGGTCGCGGGCGGCGGGCTCGCCGTCGCCGCGTTTTCCTACCTCGCCTGGCGGATCTCGACGCCGGTCGTCGGCGACGCGCTCTTCCATGTCGGGCTCATGCGGCGCCTCGGGGAGGCCTCGTCGCTGTCGTTCGCGAACGTATCGCCGTTCCTGCACGGCCCGCCCAACGCCGGATACGCGCTACCCGTCCTCCACGCTGCGTTCGCGGGCGTGGCGAAGCTCGCTGGGGCCGACCCGGTCGTCACCTTCCGCTACCTGCTCCCGCTGTGTGCGGGGCTCGCGATCGCCGCCGCGTACGCGCTCGCCCGGGCGCTCACCGGCTGGCGGTCGGCCGGGTATCTGGCCGCAGCGATGACGGCCTGGGACCTGTGCTCGCTGATCAACGGGCTCGTGCTTCAGATCAACCAGCCGCCGCCGTTCGCGCTCTGGGTGCTGACTCCGGGGGCGCTGCTCCTCTTCTGGCTCGAGATCAAGCACTCACGCCGGGCTGCTCTGGCAACGGTCTCGTGCGTCGCCGTGATCGCGTTCGTGCATCCCACCTACGCCATCCCGTGCCTCGCGATCGCAGCCGGGATGCTCGCCGGGGCCTGGCGGGCGGGTCTGCCCGACCTGCGCGCGCCGCTCGGGACGCTCGCCGCCATGACGGTGACGGTGGGCGGCATCGCCGGGTGGATCTGGTGGGAGGCCATCCGCGGCGGTCATCGCCATCCGGTGCTCTCCCACGCCGACGAGTTCGTGATCCGCTCGGGCAAGGCCATCCTGATGTACCCGTGGGCACCGGTGTTCGGGCGCGGGTACGTGCTCCTGGCGATCGTGGCGATGGTGTGGCTCGTCCGGTACCGGCCGATGCTGCCAGCGGTCGGCGGCACCGCGGCGCTGCTCGTCGTCCTGCTCCTGCCCGGCCTGAACACGCTCCTCATCGACGCCGTCGGGATGGGCCAGTTCCACCGGTTCTGGCAGCCGCTCCTGTGGCCGGTCATCGGCGCCGCCGCGGCGTGCGCAGCGGGAATCGTGCTGGGGAGGTGGTCGTGGGCGGTGGCCGTCGTGCTTGCCGTCGGCTTCCACGAGGTGCGCGGCGTCGACCAGTTCTGGCACTGGCCGGTCAGCGTCGTGGTGGTCCTCGCACTCGTCGCCACCATCGTCCGCATGCGGCTTCCGCTGCGCGACCGGCTGCCCGGAGGCGGGTCGCCCGCGGCAGGCGTGCTTGTCGCCGGTGCGCTCGCGGCGTTCGTGGCCAACTGGGCGCCGACCGTGTGGCGCGAGGCGAAGGCCGGGCCGTACCGCGGGCCGCCGGCATTTCAGACGGTCGAGTCGACGCCCGGGGCGATCGCGTACTTCCGCGACATGCCCGGCGCGCCGCCGGTCGTCCTCGCGGCGCCCGATCGCGCGTTCGAGCTGTTCGGGCTGGCCGGCGTGCGGACGGCGACGCTGCCCGAGGCGCGGACGCGCGCGCTCCCGCGGCTCGACGAGAGCGAGCGAAACCACCTGGGGCAGGCCTTCTTCTCGCCCGAGTCGACGGACGCCCGCCGGCTCCAGGTCCTGAAGGCGCTGGGGGTCGACTACGTCGTCGTCGATCTGCGCGACCAGCCGCCCGACACGGTGTCCGCGGTGCTCCACGACCCAGCGCTCGAGCCGGTGTATCGCGATCCGGCGAACGTGCCGGCGCATCTCGGCCGGTTCGTCATCCTGCGGGTCAGGCCGTAGGCGTCACGGCGCGGGGCCGGCGGCGCGTGGGGTGCGCGCGAGCCAGCGGCGCTCGGTGCACCAGCGGCGCATGGTGCGAAGGCTCGGAGGGGTCGCCGAGCCGTCGGCGTGGAGGTTGCGGAGGGTCACGATGACGGTGTCGGTGGAGCGTCCCGCGGCGAAGGCGGCCTCGGCCTCGACGCGGAGGGCTGGCCAGGAGTAGGAGCCGGGACGTGCCCGCGCCTGGGTGCCAGAGCACGCGGCCAGGTGCCTGCGAAGCGCGTTCGAGCGGGCGACGGTCACGCAGCCGTGCGCATGCCAGAGCCGCTGGAGGG
>JBOHBE010000196.1:0-7608 GCA_050698235.1 Gaiellales bacterium | reverse complement strand
GAATTTCTCCTACGCTCTTTGATATAGCGCAGCGGGATCGATTACCAAGCGTTGCAGCCGTGGGCAGCATGTGCCCTAGTCACTGCTGACCCGCTGCGACCGGCCGGGCACCGGGAGCGCCCGGTTTTCCCCAAGGGTGTGCACAGCTTGTGGACAAACTCGGGAATTCCGTTGTGGATGCGCCTGTCCACCTGTGGACAACTGGCCGTGACATGCGGCTCGCCTATGATCATGATCATGAGCCCGGTCGGCGGCGGCCACGTCAGCCGGAGAGGTGACGGCTTCACTCGAAGTTGAGTGGAACACGCTCAAGTTTTATCACGTTGAGCAGAGTGACAGGTGGCTCGGCGACCACCACGACGCACGAGCTTCACGACGCACGAGCTTCACGACGTACAAGTTCACGAGGTGAGGGATGGACGCTTTCAACCCGACGACGAAGGCGCAGCAGGCGATCTCGTCCGCGGTGCAGGCGGCGACCGTCGCCGGTAACCCGGACACGACGTCGGCGCACCTGCTTGGCGCGCTACTGGCGCAGGGCGACGGGGTCACCGCGCCGTTGCTGTCCGCGGTCGGCGCCGATCCCGCGGTGATCCGCAAGGAGTGCGAGCCGCTGACCCGCGCGTTGCCGGCGGCGACCGGGGCGACCGTCTCAGCGCCGCAGTTCTCTCCGGACGCGGTGCGGGCGCTGACCCATGCCCAGCAGTTGGCCACCGAGATGGGTGACGAGTACGTCTCCACCGAGCACCTGCTCGTCGGGCTGGCGGCGGAGGGCGGCCAGGTCGCCGGCCTGCTGCGTCGGCACGGTGCGACGCCGGACGCGTTGCGCGAGGCGTTCACCAGGGTGCGTGGGTCGGCGCGGGTGACGAGCCCCGACCCGGAGGGCACCTACCAGGCGCTGGAGCGCTACGGCGTCGACCTCACCGGGCGGGCCCGTTCAGGCGAGTTGGACCCAGTGATCGGCAGGGACGCCGAAATCCGCAGGGTCGTCCAGGTGCTGTCCCGGCGGACCAAGAACAACCCTGTGCTGATCGGCGAGCCCGGTGTCGGCAAGACGGCGATCGTTGAGGGGCTCGCGCAGCGGGTGGTCGCCGGGGACGTGCCGGAGTCCTTGCGCGGCAAGCGGGTCGTCGCCCTCGACCTCGGCTCGATGGTGGCCGGCGCGAAGTACCGCGGCGAGTTCGAGGAGCGGCTGAAGGCGGTGCTCAAGGAGATCACCGAGTCGGCCGGCCAGGTGATCACGTTCATCGACGAGTTGCACACCATCGTCGGCGCCGGTGCGACGGGCGAGGGTGCGATGGACGCTGGAAACATGATCAAGCCGATGCTCGCGAGGGGCGAGCTGCGGATGGTCGGTGCGACCACATTGGACGAGTACCGGGAACGGATCGAGAAGGACGCGGCGCTGGAACGCCGGTTCCAGCAGGTGTTCGTCGGTGAACCGTCGATTGAGGACACCATTGGCATCCTGCGTGGCCTGAAGGAGCGCTACGAGGTGCACCACGGCGTGCGCATCTCGGACGACGCGATCGTGGCTGCCGCGATGCTGTCGGACAGGTACATCTCAGACCGGTTCCTGCCCGACAAGGCGATCGACCTGGTCGACGAGGCCGCGTCGCGGCTCAAGATCGAGATCGACTCGATGCCCATGGAGATCGACCAGGTGCAGCGCCGCGTTATCCAGCTCGAGATCGAGCAGGCGGCGCTCGAGAAGGAGACCGCCCAGACGGCGGTCGACCGGCGCGAGGCGATCGCGGAGGAGCTCGCCAACCTCCAGGAGGAGCTCGACGGCATGAAGGCCGAGTGGGAGGCCGAGAAGGACGCCATCCAGCGGGTTCAGACCCTGAAGGCGACCATCGAGGAGACCCGTGCCGAGGCCGAGCGCGCCCAGCGCGACCAGGATCTCCAGCGGGCCGCCGAGCTGACCTACGGCGACCTGCCGAAGCTCCAGACCGAGCTCGACGCCGCGATGGAGCGCCTGGCCGAGATCCAGGCCGGCTCGCCCATGCTGAAGGAGGAGGTCGGCTCGGAGGACGTCGCCGAGGTGGTCGGGAGCTGGACGGGCATCCCCGTCTCGCGGCTCCTCGAGGGCGAGATGGAGAAGCTCGTCCAGATGGAGTCGCGCCTCCACGAGCGCGTCATCGGCCAGGCCGAGGCGGTGGGTGCCGTCTCGAACGCGATCCGGCGGTCGCGCGCGGGCCTGGGCGACCCCGACCGGCCGATCGGCTCGTTCATCTTCCTCGGGCCGACCGGCGTGGGGAAGACCGAGCTGGCGAAGGCGCTGGCCGAGTTCCTGTTCGACACCGAGAAGGCGATGGTGCGGATCGACATGTCGGAGTACATGGAGAAGCACACCGTCTCGAGGCTGATCGGCGCCCCGCCCGGCTACGTCGGGTACGACGAGGGCGGCCAGCTCACCGAGGCCGTGCGCCGGCGCCCCTACTCGGTGCTGCTCCTCGACGAGATCGAGAAGGCGCACGCTGACGTCTTCAACGTCCTGCTCCAGCTGCTCGACGACGGCCGCCTGACCGACGGCCAGGGGCGAACTGTCGACTTCCGAAACGCCATCGTCATCATGACCTCGAACGCAACCGACCTCGAGGCGACGTTCCGGCCGGAGTTCCTGAACCGGATCGACGAGATCGTCCACTTCGAGCGGTTGAGCCGCGACCAGCTCGGCGAGATCGTCCGCCTCCAGGTCGAGGGCCTGCGGCGGCGGCTGGCCGAGCGGGGAATCGGCCTCGAGCTGTCCGAGGCCGCGACCGAGCTCCTGATCGAGCACGGCTACGACCCCTCCTACGGCGCGAGGCCGCTCAAGCGCACGATCCAGCGCGAGCTCGAGAACCCGCTCGCGATCAAGGTGCTCGCCGGCGAGCTGTCGGACGGGGCGGTCGTCCACGCCGATGCGGTCGACGGCGAGCTGGTGCTCGACGCTGGCGCCCGCTCCGCGGTGGCCTCGTGAGCAAGGAGGTGGAGGCAGAGGCAGCGGCGGCGCCGGCCCGGCGGCACTCGCCGATCCAGGATCTCTTCGCCTCGGCCGTTCACCGCTTCGGGGCGGTCTGGGCCGACCTGGTCGTCGCTTCCTTCGTGGCGCTCGCCGTCGCGACCGTCCCGGTCGTCGCCGTCCACCAGGGTGGAGGAGATGCGAACGAGACGGCCGTGATCGGGCGGTTCACCTACGGGATCGCCTACTTCGCCGTCGTCGGCTTCGTGATGCTCCGGGGCCTGCCCGAGCCGGCACCCGGGCGCCGGGTGGCATGGACCTACGCCACGGCCGTCCTGATCGGCATCATCGCGGGGATGCTCGCCGTCTTCTTCGGCCCGTACGCGGTCGTGCCCATGCCGCTCGTGCTCTTCGCCGTGCCGGCGATCGCAGCGGGCGATGTCGCGCCGGGAGGAGCACTGGCCCGGTCGGCCGGCCTGGCCGCGCGCAACTTCAGCCGGGTCTGGCTGGTGTGGCTCATCACCATCCTCTTCGCCGCACCGATCGTCGTGGCGATGGCACTGATCGTCTACGCGTTCACCTCGGGCGGCGTGGCGTTCCTGACGGGCCTGGCGCTCGCGGCGCCCATCGTCTGGCCGTTCTCGGCGCTGTTCACCCGCGCGCTCTACGGCGACCTGACGGGCCGCTCGGTCGTCGCGCCCCAGGACCGCACGGCCTAGACGTCAGTCGAGCCGGGGGTGGCGGCGGACCCAGAGCGGCGAACGGGCCACGGCCGTGCCGGCCGCGCGCCATGCGGCGGTCCGCGCCTCGTACCACGCAAGCCGGGCCCGGGCCTGCGCCCCCGGCGGGCGCGCATTCGAGACGTCGTACCCCGCCGCCGCGAGCGTGTCGCCGGCGATCGCCTCGAATGACGCCACGTCGGCGGGCGCCATCTCTGTCCGCCATTCGCGCACTCCCGCCGTCGGCGGCTCGGCGAGTCGCGCCTGGTGCGGCTTGGCCGCGAGGTCGAGCGTCCCGGGGTAGCTGAGCATGACCGGGTCGAACTCGAGCCCTGCGAACTCCGAGACGGCGCGCAGGGTCGCCTCCGGGTCGGCCGCCAGGCGCTCGTAGCGGAACTCCAGGTAGCGGCCCGGGCCGACCCGGCGGCCGAGCGCGACCGCGTCGCGCACCTCTGTCCGCCACTGGCACGCAAAGCCCGCGACGTCGCGCGGATGCGCCCACGACTCGGTCACGAGCCCCGGCGGCATCTCGAGGAACGACCGGGCGGCATCGCGGCCGTCGCGCACGAGGTGGACGAAGACGGCGGTTGGGAAGAGCCGCTCGAGCAGGCCGAGCCGCGACATGTACATGGGCGTCTTATCGCCCCACCGCTCCTTGCCCCTGGCGGCGGCGTATGCCTCGTAGATCGCGGCGATGGCGGTGGTCGTGGTCGCGCCCGGCGGGAGTCGCGCGGCGACGTCGGCCGGGCCGACGCCCCAGTCGCGCAGGGTCGAGATCCGGGCCACGTCGTCGCAGAAACTGGAAGGGTCGAGCGTGCCCCGATGACGCGCCGCCAGGGTGGGGATGAAGTACGACTCGTCGGGCACTGCGAGCGTCGGATGCCTGTCGAGCATGACCCGAAGCAGGGTCGTTCCTGACCGCCGGACGCCGAGAACGATCACGGGCTGGACCACGGCGCGTGACACTAGTGGGTTGCTAGCGTGCGGAGATGCGGCGCAAGACGTGGGCCCTGAGCGCGCTCGCGGCCACCGTGCTTGTTGCGGGCGGAGCGGGTGCTGCGTGGTGGGTGGTGCACCAGAAGACGGGTGACATCCACCGCGGCAGCGACCTCCCGTTCACGCTCACGACCACACCATCGAAGACCGGCACGTCCGGCAAGGACGGCAAGCACCACGCCCGCGACACCGGCCCGGCCTGGCCGGTCTTCGGCCGAAACGTCGCCCGCACCCGGGACGCGGCCGACATCACCGATGTCGCACCGCCGTTCCGAAACGAATGGAAGGACCGCACGGGGTTCCTCGAATACCCGCCCTCGTATCGCGACGGGATCCTCTACCTCGCCTCGAACAACGGCTTCGTCAGCGCCCGCACCGCCAACACGGGCAAGGTGCTGTGGTCGTTCCGCGTGCCGGTCGGGGTCACCGGACAGCCCGCCATCGCCGGCAACCGCCTCTTCGTCGGCGGTCGAGACAAGGTCGTCTACGCGCTCGGTACACGCACGGGCCATGTGGTCTGGAGCCGTCACGTGTCCGACGAGATCGAGTCGTCGCCCGCCTACGGCCACGGCCACGTCTATATGAGCGACATCGGCGGCCACGTTCGCGCCTTCGACATGGCCACGGGCAGGGTGCTGTGGACGTTCTCGGCCTCCGGTCCGGTGAAGCACGGCCCGGCGCTCGCCAACGGCCGCCTCTACTTCGGCGACTACGCGGGCGTCATGTACTCAATCGACGCCGAGACGGGCAAGCTCGTCTGGCGCCACGCGACGCACGGGCTCGCGTCGGGGTTCGAGTCGGGCAACTTCTACTCGACGCCGGCGGTGGCGTACGGGCGCGTCTACATCGGAAACACCGACGGCAAGGTGTACGCGTTCGAGGCGAGCGACGGGCAGATCGCCTGGACGTACACCATGCCGTACTGGGCGTACGGGTCGCCGGGAGTGGCGGCCGGCCGCGTCTACGCGACGTCGTATGACGGGACGATCGCTGCGCTCTCGGCGCGCACCGGCCAACTGCTCTGGCGCCACAAGCTGCCGTACAAGACCACCGCGTCGCCGACCGTCATCGGGAGCCTCGTCTACGTCGGCGATCTGGGGAGCGGCCCCGGCGAGCACGGCCATGTCACCGCGTTCGATGCGGTCACGGGCCGGCGCAGATGGTGGTTCAACGACGGGAAGTACTCGACCGTCATCGCGGCCGACGGCCGGCTGATCGTGGCCGGGGTGTCGCACCTGTACGCACTCCTGCCGCGGACCGCACCGTAGAATCCGCGCCGTGCCTGCCGGAGGCCAGTGACTGACATCGCGGCAATCCTGGCTGCGGCCGGCCTGTGCGCGCTGCTCGTGACCGGACGCCAGGACGTGCGCCGGATCGGCGTCCTGGCGTGGGCGGGCGGCAGCCTGTGGCTCGCCTCCGACCTGCTCGATTCGTCGATCCACCGGGTCGGGACGCTGCTCTCGAGCCATCCCGCGGTCGGCGTGGTCGCGCTGGCAGCCGCGGTCGTCGCCCTTGCCGGCGCGGCGGCCGTCGTCCACCGCATGCCGTGGGTGTTCGCCGTCGCCTGCGTCGTCGCGGCCCCCGTCCGGATCCCGATCCACATCGGAGGAGACGACGCCCGGCTCCTGCTGCCCCTCTACGGCGTCCTCGCAGCCGGGGCGGTGGCGACGCTGTACGACGTCCTGCGCGGCGGGGGCATTCCTCTCAGGGTCGGCCCGGTGGCTCGCGCGCTGGCCGTGCTCCTGGCGCTCTCGGCCGTCTCGCTCCTCTGGTCGGTCGACGCGCACCAGGGCGCCGTGGACATGCTCTTCTTCTACCTGCCGTTCGGCTTCATGACCGTCAGGGTGGCGCAGCTCGGCTGGAGCGCCGCGGGGCTTCGGGCGGCGTTCGTCGCGCAGGTGGCGCTGGCGCTCATCTTCGCGGGCGTCGGCGTCTGGCAGGAAGCCGTCCATCGCGTGTTCTGGAACCCCGGGGTCGAGACGTCCAACGCCTACCGGTCGTTCTTCCGCGTCAACTCGCTCTTCTGGGACGCGAGCGTGTACGGCCGGTTCCTGGCCGTCACGCTCATCCTCCTCGCCGGGGTCGCGATCTACCGTGGCCTCACGCCGGCGGTCGTCGTGACGATGGTCGCCGTCTTTGCGGGGCTCTACTTCACGTACTCGCAGTCGAGCTACCTCGCCCTGGCCGCAGGAGCGTTCGCGCTCGGCGCCGGCGTGTGGCCGTGGCGCGTCACCCTGGGCGTCCTCGTCGTGGGCGCGCTGGCCTTTGCGGGCCTCCTTGCGGTCGAGGTGTCGGGATCGAGCGCGAACCGGGCGTCGGGCGGGCGCTCGCACCTCATCGACCTCGGCTGGCGCGTGATCCGCCACCATCCGCTGCTGGGCGCAGGGCTCGGCGGGTTCGCGAAGGCGGCCGTGGCCGGCACGGAGCACCCGTACCGGCTCAAAGGCGCGGCGTCGCACACGACCCCCGTCACCGTGGCGGCGGAGCTCGGACCGCTCGGCGCGATCGCCTACGGATGGCTTCTCGGCGCGCTCGTCTGGGCCGGGGCGGCCGGTCGGCGTGCGCCCGCGATCTCGCGCACGCTGCTCGCCGCGCTCGTCGCCATCTTCGCGAGCTCGCTCTTCTACAACTCGTTCTTCGAGGATCCGACGGTCTGGCTGATCGCCGGGCTCTTCTGCGTGGTGTTCGAGTGAACCCGGCGACCCTCGGCACGGCCGCCGCGCTCGTGCTGGTCCCGGGAATCGGAGCGATGCTGGCGGTGTATCCGCCGGGCCGCGCCGGGCTGGCGACGCGGATCGCGCTGGCCTTCGGCCTGGGCTACGCGGCCGTCGGCCTGACCGCGACCGGGCTCGTGATCGCCCACGTGCTCTCGCGGTCGTCGTTTCTCGTCGCGCTCCTCGCCGTGACCATGGCGCTGTGGGCTGCGGGCCTGCGGCGCGGGCGCCCCGG
>JBOHBE010000195.1:0-7905 GCA_050698235.1 Gaiellales bacterium | reverse complement strand
GCTCGAGGTTCCGACTGCTCCGGGACCGGCTTTGGGTCGTCACCGCGGACGGCGCGGCGGATCACCTCTCCGAGCAGCGTGCGCTTGTTTCGGAAGCGGGCATAGACGGTCTCCTCCGAGACGCCTGCCTCCTCGGCGATCGCGGCGACGCTCGCGCCGTCGAACCCTCGCTGGTCAAACAGCGTTGCAGCGGCGTCGAGCACTCGCTGCCGTGTCTGTGCGGCCTGCTCGCGACGGCGGTCGGCGCGGTAGCGGCGCTTGACATCCCCCGGCATCTCTGGAACAGTATCACTGTATTCAATAAAGTTTCACTTTCTTCAAAGGAGCAACCGTGACGTCAACCCCAGAGGCAGTCGTCCGCCGACTCATCGAGCAAGGGTTCAACCAGGGCGACCTCGACGTCGCCGAGGAGCTCACGTCACCGGACATGGTCGAGCACCAGAACTTCGGCCCCGATCACGCTCCCGGCGGTGAGGGCGTGAAAGCCGTCATCGCATCGCTGCGGCGGGCGTTCTCCGATTTCCACCTGGCCATCGAAGACCTGGTCGTGGACGGCGACACCGTCTGGCTGCGGATGGTTGGAACAGGCACGCACGACGGCCCCTTTATGGGCCACTCGGCGACCGGCCGCCCGATGCGCACCGACGTCTTCGACGTCATCCGGGTCGTGGAGGGGCGCATGGTCGAGCACTGGGGCGTGCCCGACCGGCTCGGCACCGCCCTGCAGCTCGGGATCATCGGCCCTCCTGTGCCCGCCACCTGAGTCGGCGCCGCGCGCGGACGACGACCGGCCGGTCCGGCTGGATGGACGCGAACGGCCGCGGTTGCGGCAACTCGCCGACCGGCGAAAGCTCGAGCGCCTGGCCGCAGGCTGCGACCAGCAGGGTGCCCTCCGTCCAGGCGAGCTTCTCGCCGAGGCACTGTCGCCGCCCGGCGCCGAACGGCAGGTAGGTGCGCCGTGGGATCTCATCCTCCAGGAACCGTGACGGGCGGAACTCGAGCGGGCGGCGGAAGAACCGCTCGTCACGGTGGAGGTGGTACTGGCAGATCAACCCGACCTCCCCGGAGGCCAGCGTCGTCTCCCCCACCTCGACGTCCTCCGCCGCCGCGCGTGCGATGTACCAGCTTGGCGGGTAGAGCCGCAGCACCTCGGCGAACACGGCCCGAGCGCGCGGCAGGCGATCGACATCGGCGGCGCCCGGAGGGGAGTCGCCGAGGACGGCTCGGCACTCCTCGTGCACCCACTCCTGGAGCTCTCGGTCATGGGCCAGGTGAGCGAGCGCGAACGTCAGCGCCGGCGCGGTGGTCTCCGTGCCCGCCGCGTAGACGACCAGGATGTTGCGCGCCGCCACGACGTTGTCGAGTTCGAGATCGGCCGCGACGCATTTGACGATCGCGGGAACCGACGCCTCGGGCGAGTCGGCCTCGGCGATGTCGAGGAACGTCGACATCACGCGGCCGACCGCCTGCTCGGCGCCGGGTGTGGAGGTCACGTTGCCCGGCTGGAAGAGCCGCTCGTAGGCGAGCACCTCGGTGATATCCGTGTTCGCCCCCTGGGCGTCGAACTCGATGCCCGAGAACACCGTTCGGGCGATCACCTCAACGGCGAACGGCGCGGTCAGCTCGGCGACATCGCTCGTCCCGGCGCACGCCAGGGATTCGACGAGATCGGCCACCAGGCCGGCGACGGCCTCGGCCAGGCCCGACGCGGAGGCTGCGCTCGAGAACCTGGGCGCAAGCGCCTTGCGAGTCGGAAGATGCTCCGCGCGATCGTCAGAGCTGAGCAGCCGGCCGAGCGATGCGAACCGCTCCCGCCGGAGCCGCGGTGTGGTGATCGAGTTGACCTTGATCAGCTGGTCGGCACGCCTGACCAGGAGATCGTCGATCGGGCCGGCACCCTTGAGGTAGGCGATCCGCGTCCGCCCTGCCCGGGCGCGCACGATGTCTCCCGGAAGCGAATGAACCCGCGCCAGCTCACTCCACGGGTCAGCGCGAAGGCGCGCCGGAGAGAGCGCAATCCTGCGACGTGACCGGATGGAGCGCAGGGATCTCGGCGTACCCGGGCTCACCTGGGGTGCGAGCCTATACCGCCGCCGTGCCGCCAGGCCCATGGCCCGGCTGATCCGTCCGTGTGGCTGCGTAGACTTTCCCTGCGGCAAGGGGGCGCGCATGGCGAGGGGCTCAGCCACGTCATCGAGTGAAGGTGTGGAGGCGTGAGGCGATCCGTCGTCCTCGTCGTAGTGGTCATGGCGACGACCATCTGGCTGGTCGCTCCGGCATCCGGCCGCGCCGCAGCGTGTACATGGACGCCGGCACCGTCGGTGAAGGGCAACCGGTCACTCTTCACCGTGGCCCCGGTCTCGCCGAGCAACGCGTGGGCCGCCGGGATAACCACCTCGCTTGGAACCCAGGCGCTGATCGAACACTGGAATGGCAAGAAGTGGTCCATCTCGCCCACGCCGGCGATGACCTCCAGCGGGATCAATGCTCTGGCAGCAATCTCGGCCACGGACGTGTGGGCCGTGGGGTACGCCGGGCAGGGACCCACAAGTGCCGGCGGTGTCAACTACAAGACGCTGGTCGAACACTGGAACGGCGCGAGTTGGGAGGTGATACCGAGCCCGAACCCCGCGGGGACGAAGAGCAATGCACTGGTGGGGTTGGCCGCGATTTCCCCCACCGACATCTGGGCGGTCGGATACACCCTCGTCGGCTCGATCCGCCAGGGGCTGACCGAGCACTGGAACGGTTCGTCCTGGACCGTCGTCCCCAGTCCCAATCCCGGCACTCTCAGCAACGGGCTCCTGGATGTCGAGGCCTCGACGTCGACAAACGCGATCGCCGTCGGCTACAGGAGCGACGGGTTCGGCTACGAGACGCTGGCGGAGCGTTGGGACGGCTCGGCGTGGACGGTGGTTCCAAGTCCAAGCCCCGGGTCGGTGGACAACGTGCTCACCGGGTTGACGATCAACTCGGCGACGGATGCATGGGCTGTCGGATACGCGAGCGGAGGCGGCCCGTACCAGACATTGATCGAGCACTGGGACGGGACGAGTTGGTCCGTCGTCGCCAGCCCGAACGACGGCGTGGGAGTGAACGTGTTGCGCGGAGCGTCGTTCTCCTCTCCGACCAACGGCTGGGCCGTCGGGACATCGAACCTCTCGGGCTACACGGGGTATCGAACCCTCACCCTGCACTGGGACGGAGCATCCTGGACGATCGTCCCGAGCCCGAACTCGCCCGGTCTCGACAATCGCCTGGCCGGCGTGCAGACCACCCCGGGGACCGGCGAAGCATGGGCCGTCGGCCGGGTTGAACGGTCCGGACTCATCCAGCATTGTCCGGCCTCGTCGACATCCGGGAAGGCGTCACCCGCGAACCCGGGGTCACGAAGCACGCCGAGCGCCCGGACACCCGCCGGTTCCGGTGCCCGCGACGAAGGTGCCGGCGTGAGTGTGTCCACGCGTGGGCGCAGGCTCCCGGCGCACCCGCCGACTGCCACGCCGAGTGGGCCGACGTCGCCTCAATCCGTCGTCGCGGTCGACGAGGCAGCCGCTGCCGGCATCTCTCAGGTGACGCTCACCTTCGGAGCCGCGCTGTCGGACTACGACCAGGATGGCGAGACGGACTTCGTCCTCGGCACGCACTTCTCGTCGCCGGCCAAGCTCTACCACAACGACCACGGGTCGTTCTCCGAGGCTGACGGAGGCATGTTCGCGCTGCGCGATCGGCATGCGTGCGCGTGGGGAGACGTGAATCGAGATGGCTTGCAGGATCTCTTCTGCGCGATCGGGGCTGACGTCGGCAGCGACGTCAAGTCCAACGAGCTGTGGATCCAACATCCCGACCACACCTTCACGAATGAGGCCGCGAAATACCAGGTGCTCGATCCGGTGGGCCGAGGTCGCCGGGGGGTGTTCGTCGACGTAAACGCCGACGGGTACCCAGATCTGTATCTCGGCAACGTGTACGAACGCCCCGACGGGCTGCCTTCGCCCAACCGGCTCTTGATCAACCAGGGCGGTACGTCGTTCGTCGATGCGCCTGCATACGGCCTGGACAGGGAGGTGAACGCGGGCTGCACGCAAGCGGCCGACTACAACGCCGACGGCTTCCAAGACCTCATGGTCTGTACGGGCTTCGGTCTCAAGATCTACCGAAACGACGGGGGGACGGGCCTCACCGACGTCACGGCGCCCCTCCACCTGAGCCACAACCCAAACGACGCGCAGATGGTCGACATCAACGGCGACGGCAAGTTGGACGTCCTGGAGGTGCTGGGCAACCTGTTCCGCGTCGACCTCCAACGCGGGAGCACCTTCCCGATCGTCTACCAAAGAGCTCTGACGGCAGGCAGAGGGGTTTCGGCCGGCGACGTGAACGGCGACGGGCGACCCGACGTGTACGTCGTCCAGGGCGAGAACGCGAGCGGTCAGAATGTGGCGGACATGATGCTCTTGAACGACGGCACGGGTACGAGCTTCACCGAGATGCCGATCCCCGGGACCAACGTGGGGGCGGGCGACGACGCCTACGCGCTGGACTATGACCACAACGGCTTGATGGATTTCCTCGTGCTGAACGGCGGCAGAGTCGATCTGCCAGGGCCAGTCGAGTTGATCGCCTTCTTCCCGTCGGCTCCGCCTGCCGGCCCGGCAGGCGCAGTGCGCTGAGTTGAGCCAGAGCGTGAAGACGGCGGGAATCCATCCAACAAAAAACACGGCGTCGAAATCCTCGGCCCGCCCCCATTCACCGAGATGTGAACCCTGCCTGCGCGTTGAATCCGGCACCGACGGTGACCCGTCTATCGACGATCCGCGGAACCCCGAGTCGTTCGGCGAGATGTCGCTCGGCCCAGTGCGGCAGGTGTACCTGCCTACCGCGTCGCGGCAATGGTGATCAACGCCACGATCAGCAGCCCCGCAACCGCTCCGCGTCTGATCAGGTTGGCCCACCGATACGCGACCAGCTGCCGCCCCACGCTGATCGCAGACCCGGCGTTCGCGATCAGGGA
The DNA here is from genome assembly GCA_050698235.1 of Gaiellales bacterium. Taxonomy (GTDB): domain Bacteria; phylum Actinomycetota; class Thermoleophilia; order Gaiellales; family JAICJC01; genus JAICJC01. Next base: position 2,891 of record JBOHBE010000195.1, on the reverse strand, counting down.
TGTTGGAGCGCGGGGAGCGTCCGCGAGTGATCGCGCCTGCCAGTAGTTGATCATCTCACGGGCCTCGGCGCGAGCCGAGCGACGGTAGACCGGAAGCGTTGGGTACCGTCGAAGCCAGAACTCGAGCGCCTCGAGGCACTCCTCGATATTCGGCGCGAGCATCTCCCTCAAGATCCGATCGTCGTCACTGCGGCCCACAGCGCCATCCTAGCCCCCTCGCGCTACCGGCCACCGCGGCCGGGCGGAGTACCCTGGCGTGATGGAGAACCGGGATTCGACGGCTGCGTGTTCGGAGGATGAGTTCGCGGCGCTGGCGGAGTGCGAGCTCGACGCGTTGCCTGGCTGGATCAAGTCGGCAATCGCCACCCACAACGTCGCCATCTCGATCGAGGACCAGCGTCCCAACGAGCCGCGGACGCTCGGAACGTTCGCCCGATACAGCGGCGCGTCGGAGATCACGCTCTACCGCCTGCCGATCAACCGGGTCGCAGGCGACCGAGCCCACCTCCGGCGAGCTATCCATGACACGCTGCTGCACGAGCTGGGGCACCTGTTCGGCATGACCGAGACCGACCTCGATCACTACTCGATCGGGAACACCCCCCTCCCAGACGCCCAACCGGTGCACGCCCCGAGCGACGCACGGGCAGACACCGAGTGAGCAACCCGCGATCAGATCGCGTGGGGGCGCCGTCGCGCTCGTCCCGACGGGGTGCGTGCCGGTCTGCCCCGCGTCCCGAACCCGACGCGCGGGGGGTGGCGTACCATCTCGTGATTCCGCGACGAGCTGAGTCATAGCGGTGGGTCGAGCCGAACCGGTCGCGGCGGGGAGCGCCGACGAGTCGCTGCTTGCGTCTGTGCTCGACGCGACGGCGGACGGCATCCTGGTGGTCGACCGCGAGGGGCGGACCGTGCTCGCCAACAAGCGGTTCGCCGAGCTTTGGCGGATCCCTGACGAGCTGCTCCAGTCGCGTGACGACGACGCGATGCTGGCGTTCGTGCTCGACCAGCTCGCCGACCCCGACGCGTTCCTGGCAAAGGTGCGCGAGCTCTACGCCAACCACGATTCGTCGGTCGACGCGCTCGTGTTCCGCGACGGCCGCGTCTACGAGCGGTACTCGCGCCCACGGCTCGTCGGGTCGGATGTCGTCGGCCGCGTCTGGAGCTTCCGCGACATCAGCGAGCGCGAGCGGGCGAACCGCGACCTGGCCACGAGTGAGACGCGCTACCGCACGCTGGTCGAGCAGTTGCCGGCAATCACGTTCCTTGACAGCGCGGACGCGACCGAGGCTGTGTATCTGAGCCCGCAGACCCGCGAGGTGCTGGGGTACGAGCCGGAGGAGATCTTCAACTTCGACCAGTGGCGACAGGTCATCCACCCCGACGACGTCGTCGCGTATGTCGAGGCGGTCCAGGACGCCGTCCGGCGCGATGGGCCGTTCGAGCACGTGCACCGGATGGTCCGCCGGGACGGCAGCGTCATCTGGGTGCGCGAGCGCGAGCAGGTGATCCGCGACCGCGAAGGCCGGGCGATCCAGCGCCAGGGGATCGTCGTCGACGCCACCGCCGAGATCGAGTCGCAGGTGCAGCTTCGCCGCGCCGAGGAGCTCTACCGTGGCCTGGTCGAGAAGCTGCCCGCCGTTACGTACCTGTGGGGACCGGCCGGGAAATGCACCTACGTCTCACCGCAGGTGCTCGACATGTTCGGGTGCACGGAGGAGGCGTTCGGGGAAGGGGCCTGGCGGAACGTCATCACCGACGATGACCTCGACCGCGTCATCGCCCGTGTCCGCACAGATCACGCCGCCGGCCGCGGAGCGCACGTCGACTACCGCATCCGGCACCCGACGACGGGCGAGGAGCGGTGGCTGAGCGAGCAGACGACCCTCGTGACGATCGCAGGAGAGACGCTCGTGCAAGGGCTGATCATGGACGTGACATCCGAGATCCACGCAGCCAAGGCGCTGGAGGAACGGGAGAGCGAGCGCCGCAGACTCGTCGGCTCGCTGCTGCGGGCGGCGGAGGCCGAGCGAGTGTCGCTCGCGGCCGAGCTGCACGACGACACGGTCCAGATCCTCGCCGGCGCGTTGCTGACCGTCGACCAGATCCAGCGCGACGTCGCCGCCGCGCCCGCGACCGCCGCTCGCATGCACAAGCTGCGGACGCTCCTCGCCGAGGCGATGGAACGGGCGCGGACTCTGATGTTCGAGATCAACCCGCAGCTCCTGCACGCGTCCGGACTGGGGGCGGCGATCCACGCCCTCGCCGACGATCTGGGCGAAGCCGGCGGGTTCGCGGTAACGGTGGAGGGCGACGTCGGCCGGTTTCCCGTCGAGATGGAAGCCGTCGCCTATCGCATCATCCGGGAGGCGGTGATCAACGTCCACAAGCACGCCCGTTGCACCCACCTGCACATCCGGCTGGAAACCGCGGACGGCCACCTCGAGGCGACAGTGGCCGACGACGGGGTCGGCTTCTCGCCCGACCAGGCGCTGGCCCACGGCGAGGTGAGGCTGCACTTCGGGCTCCGCTCGGCGATCGAGCGTGCCAGCATCGCCGACGGCACGGTCACCGTCGTCAGCGCACCCGGCCAGGGCGCCACCGTCACCCTCCGGCTCCCGATCACGCAGTCGTCGAACGCGGTGTGAGGCTCGCGGCGGCGCGGGCACTTGAGCGGCGCGACTGGACACGACCACACGCCGCCCAGATGATCCTCGATGCCAGCAGGCCGTCTGGCAGGCTCACGGTCTCCATCGCGGCCACGTGGCCGAGGAACGTGCGGGGAGGAACCGGCGCACGACGGTGTCGTGGCGGGCCGGGTCCGACCGCCACGAGTCGACGTGACCGGCTAGCGATTCCACCGGCGCGAGCACCCAAGCAGAGGCCGCACG
>JBOHBE010000194.1:0-1759 GCA_050698235.1 Gaiellales bacterium | reverse complement strand
GCGCACGGTCGTGCATTGGTCGATCCCGACCAGCGTCGAGGCCTACTACCAGGAGGCAGGGCGGGCCGGACGCGATGGCCTGCCGGCGCGGGCGGTGCTGCTCGCGGCCCGCTCCGACCTGGGCCGTCTGGTGAGATTCATCGAGCAGCGAAGCGTCGATCCCGAGGCGGTCGCGGCGTTCGTCGCCGGACTGGAGCGAGCCGCCGACTCCGACGGGACTCTGGTGATCGACAACCCGCGGCGCGACGAGGAGCGAATCCGGCTGGCGATCGCCGAGCGGGCCGGCGCCTGCACGGTCGAGCCTGCCCCCGGCGCGCGGCTCAGCGTGCGGCTGCACGGCGCGCTCGATCGCGGGCGCGCCACCGCGGCGTGCCGGGTTGCGAAGGACCGCGGCTGGCGCGCCTATCGCGCGGTCGAAGCCTTCAGCTTCTCGGAGACCTGCCGCCGCCGCAGCCTCCTCGACCACTTCGGCGATCGTCGGGAGGGAAGCCCATCGGGGCGCTGCTGCGACGTCTGTGACCCGTCGTCGTGGCTTCCGTCCCCGGAGACGATCGATATCCGGCCGAAGCGAAAGCGCCGCGGGAGCGCCGATCCGTCGCCCGAGATCTCGGACGCGGATGCCGGGCTGCTCGAGGCGCTGAAGGACTGGCGCATGCGGGCGGCCGCCGGCAAGCCCGCCTACACGGTCGCCCACAACCGCACGCTCGAGTCGATCGCCGCGTCGCGCCCTGACGGACTCGACGCCTTACGGCAGATCCACGGCGTCGGGCCGGCGTTCGTGTCCCGCCACGCCGAGGCGGTGCTCGGGATCGTCGCCGCCCATCCGGTCGCGGCGCACGGCTAGCTCAGGCGCCTTGCTCCCCGCCGCGCCGGCCCAACCTCCCTTCCCGCCGCGCCGGCTCAACCTCCCTCCCCGCCGCGCGACAGCGCAGGGATGTAACGGTCCAGGTGGGCGGCGATCGTCTCTCGGACCCAGCGCTGCGTCTCGGCGTCGGCCATCCGGTAGCGGCCGAGCAGCATCGCCTGGTCGGTGAGCGGCAGCCCGGCGATCTCCCACCGGACGGCGAGCCGCTCGAACAGCATCTCGGTGCGGCGTCGCCACGCGTCGTCAAGCGACGACGCGTGCCCGGCGGGCGGCTCGCCGATCTTGGCGATCGTTGCGGGGCTCAGCGACTGCCGCAGAACAAGGACGTTTCCGTCGGCGTCGGCGTAGTCGGAGGTCGCGGCCGGCGACCTGGCGCGGCGCCGCTGCTTTCGCTTTGCCATCGGCGCCGAAGTCTGCCATCGCGCCCCGCCGCGGTGCAGGGCCGGAGGCAAGGCCGCCTACTACCCGCCCTTCGACTCGACCGCAGCGCGCCACCAGCGATCGGCGCGGTCGTGCCACATCAGCCCGACCCCGACCGCGACGAAGACGGCGCCGGTTAGGCCGTGATGGAGTCGCCGACCGAACACGTACATGCGCTTTCGCTCCGAGTCGTACTCGACGACCCCCTGGGCCGTCTGGCGCGCGATCCGCCGCGCGTCGCCGGGAACTTCGATCGGATTGAGCCCCGCGACCACCCTCGTCGCCGAGCCCCGCAAGCTCGTCGGAATCATCTGGACCCCCCTTCCTGTGATTCAACGATTCTGCCGAGGCCCAACTTCTGACCTGCCGCCCGTGGTGCGGGCGTGCCGCGGCGGGTGGCACCGCGAGTCGCGAGTCGGCCGGCGGGCTCGCTGCTCGCGGTGTGTCGGGCCGCTCCGTCAACCCTTCGAGCGC
>JBOHBE010000193.1:0-1739 GCA_050698235.1 Gaiellales bacterium | reverse complement strand
GGCCGGGCCTGACCGCATCCGGGTGCGGAGCGTGCCGCTGACTCCCGCGACCGGGAGCGCCTCGTGGAGATAGAAGCCCCACGACTGGTGCGTCGAGCGCCGCAGGATCCCCAGGATCTGGTGAGCGCTCAGATGGTCGCCCAGTGAGAGCCCCGAGCCGTCGACGATGCTCGCGCCCCGCAGCTTGACTCCCAGCTTGCGCAGGCTCCGCCTGGTCGTGAGCGTGCCGTTGGCGGTCGTGCCGCGCAGCCCGGCGTGGACGGCCAGCGCTTTGGTGAGCACCTCGGCGTAGTAGTTGTCCGACACGATGTCCATCTCGCGGATTAGCCGCGACATGTGGGGCGACGACGAGGTTGCCACCACCCAGGCGGTGCCGGGATGGACACGCACGCGCGGGGCCTTCGCGAAGGCGACTCCGCGGTTCTTGAGCGACTTCTTCAGGATCTGCGCGGCGAAGAGCGGCGGGTTCGACGACGCATGCGGATCGCCGAGGTGGAAGAGATCCTCGTTGACCGAGAGCGCAGAGATCGGCGGGCAGTCCTGCCAGTAGCTCGGCTTCCAGAACGGGCCCGTCCGGCGGCTGTCGAACGCGCTCTCGTCGCCGTAGAGCCGCCCGGTGACGCGGGAGATGCCCCTGCCTGCGATGGCGGCGGCCAGGTCGCTCACGAGCGTTCCGTCGCCGCCGTGGGCGGCGCGCGCGAACGGCTTGGTCGCCAGCGACGGGTCGCCGCCCCCGACCATGAAGAGGCTCCCGGTCACGGTGCCCGCGGCCAGCGGGCCTGACGCCATGATCTTGGTGCGGAGCCGCGCCGACGGCCCGAACTGGACGAAGAGCGCGGCGCTCGTCGCGAGCTTGACGTTCGATCCCGGCCGGAGCTGCCCGCGGTCGTTGTGAAGCGCCAGGAAATGGCCGGACGTGCGGTCGTATACGGCCAGGCCGGTGCGCGAGCCGGCGAACTGCGAGCGCGCGATCAGCCGCTCGATGTGGGCATCGAGGGCGGCGGCGCCGGCGGTGGGCGGTGCGACGGCCATGACAGCCGCGCACGCGAGGAGGGCTCGACGGACGGTCACCGAGAGGCTACGGCCGCCGTCCGCGTCCGGGTCCTACCTGGACGGGCTCAACTCCTCTTGCACGGCCTGGAACAGGCTCTTGTCGATCTTGCCGTGGTAGATCGGGACGGACTGCTCGTGGCAGAGCCGGATGACTTCCTCACGCTTCATGCCGTATTCCTTCGACAGCTCATCCGGCGTCAGATGGTTGGCCATTCGTGCTCCCTTCGGTCGCTGAACGAGAAAACCCACCGAGCGGCTTCGCTCGATGGGCTGAGAGGTCGAACTAGGTTTTGCGGAGGGCGGACAAGCTAGGCCCGCTCCGATCGGCTGTCCATGCTCACACCATACCCAGGCATCCGGACTGCGTCAACAATCCGCCCGGGGGATCTGCCGTTGCCCCCTCAGATCGGGTTCGGGACGTCGATGAACGAGTGCTCGACCCCGAACCGCTGGGCCAGGAGGTCGCCGAGCGCGCGCACTCCGAACACCTCTGTCGCGTAGTGGCCGGCGGCCACGAAGTGGATCCCGGCCTCGCGGGCCTGCGCCATCACGGGCTCGCGCGGCTCGCCCGTCAGGAAGCAGTCGGCGCCGGCGTCGGCGGCCGGCAGCACGTCCTGCGCGGCGGCGCCCGAGATGACGGCGACGCGCCCGATCGAGGCGGGCCCGGCGTCGAAGACGAGCGGCTC
>JBOHBE010000192.1:0-2842 GCA_050698235.1 Gaiellales bacterium | reverse complement strand
ATGCTCGTGGGCAGCGTGTGCCTCTATGCCACCGGCCTGGTGTGGCTGCACCAGGCGATCCCGACCTCGTGGACAGGCGCCGGCGCAACGACGCTCCACTACGGCCTGTGGCCGTTCGTCGTCGGCGACATCGCCAAGATCCTGGCCGCGGCGGCGATCATCGACCCGGCGGCGCCGTGGGGGCGCGTGCTCGGGCGCCTTCAGGACGGGTAGGGCCGCCCGGGCGCCGGAAACGCGACCGCCTCCGGATCGGCGGTCGCCGGGCCGGAGGCGCTGTGCGCGGACGTGCGTGCTACAGGGTCGCGATGACGTTGTTCAGCAGGCCCTGGACGGCCGTGCTCAGAAGGCCGAGGGTGACGACCACGGCGATCGTGATGACGCCCAGCACCACGGCGTACTCCGCCATGGTCTGGCCGGCCTCATCGCGAAGATGACTGAGAAACTCGAGCATGTCTGCCTCCCATACAAAAACACCAAGTACAGAAAGACAGATCGGCAATTTTGCCGTCCGAGAAAAGGGTGAATTTCGTGCTGCGAGCGGGCTAGAAGCCCAGCACGAACTTCGCGTCGTCGGACATCCGCTCGGGCGACCACGGGGGATCGAACGTGAGCTCGGTCGTCACCTCGCCGACGCCCTCCATGCTCCCGACGGCGTCGCGGATGTCCTGCTCGATCTGGGCGCCCGCCGGGCACCCCATCGAGGTGAGCGAGTACTTGACCGCCACGGCGCCACCGGCGATCGCGACGTCGTAGACGAGGCCCAGGTCGACGACGTCCATCCCGAGCTCGGGATCCTCGACGACGCGCAGGGCGTCCCAGACGGCTTCGGTGGTGAGGTCGGCGCTCATGAGGGAAGCGTAGATGATCCGTCCGCCCGCGCGTCCCAGAGCGCCGCGAACGCCGCCGTGTGCGCCTCGCGCGGCGTGTCGGGGCGGAGCAGGCGCTTCGTCGCCATGAGCGCGACCCGGTCCGCGCGCTCGATCCGCGTGAGGAGCGCCTCGACGCGGCCGAGAATCCGGTGCGGGGCCGCCAGGTCGTCGACGAGGCCCATGGCACGCGCCTCCTGCATCGAGACGAGCGCGCAGGTGGCGAAGAGCCGCAGCGCCACGGGCGGCGGGACGAGCCGCGCCAGCCGCTCGGCCGCGCCCCACGGCGGCGTGAATCCGAGCTCGTTGTGGATGAACCGCAACCGCGCGCCCTCCGCGCCGATCCGCCAGTCGCACGCCAGCGCCAGGTCGATCCCGCCGCCGACGGCGTGGCCGTTCAGCATGGCGACCGTCGGCACGTCGACCGCGGCGATGCGGTCGAGCGCGGTTGATCCCCGCCCCGCGACCTCCGAGCCCGGAAGCCCGGCGACGGCACCGAGGTCGGCGCCCGCCGAGAAGATCCGCCCCCCGGCGCCCGTGATCGCGATGAGCCGCACCTCGTCATCGGCGGCCAGCTCCTCGACCGCCTCGGCGAGGGCCTCGAGCGTCTCGAGCGCGAGGGTGTTCTCGGGCGTTCCACCGCGCAGGGTGAGGAGGCCCAGACCGCGACGCACGGACCGCTCGACGGTGGTCGGGCCGCCCGCCGAGACCTCACCCACGACCTCGAGGAGCTCGGTCTTCGACATCCGCCGGTAGCCCTCGACGCCGCGGGCGCGCGCCAGGTCGTGGAGCTCGTAGAGGAGCGGCTCGATCACAGCCGGATCGCCTCGTGGCGGTCGCGTGAGAAGAGGTGGATCGAGTCGATGAACCGCACGCGGTTGCAGCGCGTGCAGAGGACCAGCGAGTGGGTGCGCGCGCCCTCGGCGAAGTAGTGCACGCCGCGCAGGAGGTCGCCGCCCGAGATGCCGGTCGCCACCACGACGTGGTGGCCGTCGACGAGGTCGTCGATCCCGAAGATGCGCTCGATGTCGTCGATCCCGTGCTCGGCCGCATCGGCGATCTCGGTGCGCGAGAGCGGCCACAGCTGGCCCTGCACCTCTCCGCCCAGGCAGCGAAGCGCAGCGGCGGCGATGACGCCCTCCATCGCTCCGCCGATCCCGATCGCGAGGTGGTCGTTGGTTCCGCGGATCGCGGCGCTGATCGAGGCGGTGATGTCGCCGTCGTCGATGAGCTTGATGCGGGCGCCGGCGTCGCGGATCTCGGCGACCAGGTCGTGGTGCCGCGGGCGCTCGAGCACGATCGCAGTCACGTCACCCACCCGGCGGCCGAAGGCGTCGGCGATCGCCTCGAGGTTCTCGCCGACGGGGCGGCGAAGGTCGATCCGGCCCTTGGCGACGGGCCCGACGGCCATCTTCTTCATGTACATGCGGGGCAGGGGCGTGAGGCCCCCGGGGTCTGACGCAGCGAGGATCGAGAGCGCCCCCTGGCGCCCACCCGCCACCGCCAAGCCGTTTCCCACCGGGTCGCATGCCAGATCGACGGACGGCCCGCCGCCGCCGAGCTCGCGCCCCTCCGACAACGGGTGCCCCTCGTCCTCGCGGCCGATCACGAGCCGTCCGGAGACGGCGACGCGGCCGAGCGCCTCGACCATGGCATTGGATGCCGCCCGATCGGCCGCCTGCGGGTCGCCCCGGCCCAAGTACCGGCCGGCGGCGAGCACGCACTGCTCGGTCACCGCGGTCAGCTCCGTGCACCGGCACGGCTCAACGTCCGCCGGGTCGACCGGCTGTGCGGTCACGGCGTCGGCGTGGGCGTGCACGCGTTTAGGGTACCGCGGCCTGGCGAGCGGTGGCGCGTTCGAGGATGAGATCCATGACCGCGATCAGCGCAAGGTCCGGGTCTCCGGCCTCGATGACGGGCCACCCCATCTTCTCGGCCCGTCCGATGAGGTAGTCCTGGATGCGGCGGATCTCGCC
>JBOHBE010000191.1:0-2277 GCA_050698235.1 Gaiellales bacterium | reverse complement strand
TCCGGAGGCCGACGCCGAACGCCTGGTCGGCCGCGGCCGCCGTGCCAGAGACGACGAGCGACATGTCGGTCGAATCGACGACCGAGAGGCCGTTGGCGCTGAGATACGAGCGCACCGCCGCAACCGTGGCCGGCCGCGGGGCGAATAGGCGCTGGATCTCGGCGTTCGACATGCCGGGCCGTCCGGTCGAGCGCTCGGCGAGCCAGTGGAGCAGGATCGCGTTTCGCGGCTTGAACGCCACGACGGCCTGCACCTGCTTCGCCGCGCTGGGCGTCCCGACCACGTGGGCCAGACCCTGGGCGACGAGCGGGCTGACCGTTCCGCGGAGCTCGACACGCGGGGCCGCGGGGCTGTCGGCGGACGCGTTGGCGGCAGGCGCAGCAGCAGCGGCCAAAACCACCGCCGCCAGCCCGACCGTTCGAAGAAGTGCCCCGCCCCGCGTCACTAAGGGACGCACGCTACCGCAGGCGCCGGATGGCGCGCAAGGCTCGAAAGGGTGATCTCTGCTACCCGAGCGCGCCGGGCGTCACGTAGAACGTGTACTTGGCGACGTGCGGGTCGACGTTGCCGCCGTCGTCGTACGCGCGGGCATAGATCGTGTGGTGGCGGCCCTTGGCGAGGTGGTACAGCACGAACGTCGCGCCGACGGCCTGCTTCCAGCTGCCGCCGTCGACCTTGTAGCGGTAGCCGATGTCGGACGGGTTCTCCTTGTCGGCGTCCTTGGCGGCCATGCCGACGATGACCGTCGCGCGGGTCGACGTGGAGGGCGGCTTCGACGTGAAGTGCGTGTTGGTCGGCGGTATCCGGTTCGTCGCCCACCAGAGCGCGCGGGCCAGGAGGGAGCCGCCGGGCGAGCCGTCGGCCGGGTCGAACCCGCCGTTCGAGACGTCCTTCGCCCACGGCCGGTAGCCGAGGTCGACGACGCGGCCACCCTTGTACTGGTCCTCGGCGATCAGCGACTGCCCGCCCCACTGGGTGAAGTACGGCGTGTTCTTCTTGAGCGCCGCGACGATCTTGGCCTGGGCGTAGTCGCGCAGCTCGACCGACCCCGAGCCGTAGTCGTAGACGTGGAAGGTCTTGAGCCCCTGCGTCAGGAAGTGCTGCTTGATCGAGCTCGTCGCCAGGTCGCCGCCGATCACGCGGTCGTTCGTGATGAGGTCGTAGCCGAAGAGGCTCCAGTGCGTGGCCCACGGGCCGCCCTCGGCGCCGATGGCGCTCGTCACGTTCCAGGGCGTGGCCGCGTCGGCCCGCCAATGCGTCTGGCCGGCGAGGACGACGCCGTGGCCGTTGTTGCAGAACTGGTTGAGCGCGGCGCCGAGCTGGATCGAGTTCAACACCGGCAGGTCGGTCACGACGAGCGCCGACTGGTGGTGCTTGAGCGCGGCCGCGTAGGCCGACGAGGAGAGGCTCCGGGTCGAGGCGTCGATGAAGTCGCCGTTCGTCGGCACGGCCACGATGTTGGCCCTGTCGATCCGGTGGGCCATGTCGAGCACGGCGTCGGCGGGGATGGCGGTGATGTACTTGACGTGGAGGCCCGGATGGGCGGGGGCCGTGAGCGTCCGGAACGTCTGCGTCCAGAGATCGGGGCCCGAGCCGTCGTCGACCGTCAGCTTGAGCCGGTACTGCATGTTCGAGGCGAGCGTGCCGTTGACGTCGACCGTCAGGTCGCTCGTGCCGATGCCGTTGGACGTGAACCCGATCGCGGCGCTGTTCGAGGTCTTCACGAGCTCGACGGCGGTGATCGTCTGCCCTGGGCAGCTGGCCGTGTACTCGGGCTTGTACCGAAGCGAGCCGGTGTCGGCGGTGCAGAGCGGGACCGTCGCCAGCGCGGAGCCGGCCGGGGCGGCGGCAAGGATCGCAAACGCGAGCAGGGGCACGAGACGGCGAAACATCCTGCATGCTCTATCGGAATTGCGGAGGGCGTCCTTTATGACCCACTTGCAACAACGGGGTCTGACCCCAATGTTGCGGTGTCAGCCCGGGACGGTGATGCGCCCGCTCTTCAGCGAGAGCGGCCCGCCCTGGCGTCCCGAGCGGACGGCCAGGATCTCGGCCAGGATCGAGACGGCGGTCTCGGCCGGGGTGACCGCGCCGATGTCGAGGCCGAGCGGCCCTCGGATGCGCGCGATCTCGTCGTCGGTGTAGCCGGCGTTCAGCAGCCGCTCGCGGCGCGTGGCCTGCGCGCGGCGGCTTCCGAGCGCGCCGATGTACGGCGCGTCTGAGCGCAGCGCCGGGCCCAGCGCGGGCTCGTCGAAGCGCGGGTCGTGGGTCAGGACG
>JBOHBE010000190.1:0-4928 GCA_050698235.1 Gaiellales bacterium | reverse complement strand
GAGGACGGCGCCGAGACCGACCTCGACCTGGGCCACTACGAGCGGTTCGTCGACGAGTTCCTGTCGCGCAACTCGAACCACACCACCGGCTCGATCTACAATACGATCATCCGCCGCGAGCGCAAGGGTGAGTTCCTCGGCTCGACCGTGCAGGTGATCCCGCACGTCACCGACGAGATCAAGCGCCGCGTCACGCTGGCCGCTGACTCGTCCGACGTCGACGGCGTGATCACCGAGATCGGCGGCACCGTCGGCGACATCGAAAGCCTCCCGTTTCTCGAGGCGCTCCGCCAGTTCCGAAACCAGGTCGGCCGCGACAACGTCATGTACATCCACTGCACGCTCGTGCCGTACATCGACGTGGCGGGCGAGCTCAAGACCAAGCCCACGCAGCACTCGGTCCAGGAGCTGCGTCGCATCGGTATCTCGCCCGACGTCATCGTGTGCCGCTCCAAGCGGCCGCTCTCGCGCGAGATCCGCGAGAAGATCGCGCTCTTCGCCGACGTTCCGGTCGACGCCGTCATCTCGGCGCCGGATGCCGAGAACATCTACGCCATCCCGCTCACGATGCAGGCCGAGGGGCTCGACCGGCTCGCGTGCGACCGGCTCGGCCTTGTCACCGGGCCGCCCGACATGCGCGAGTGGGAGGCGATGGTCGACCGGATCAGGTCGGCCGAGGGCAGCGTCCGCATCGCCCTCGTGGGCAAGTACGTCCAGCTCCAGGACGCCTACCTCTCCGTGGTCGAGGCGCTGAACCACGCGGCCATCCATCACGGAACCCGGATCGAGGTCGTGTGGGTCGACGCCGAGACGCTCTCGGTCGAAGAGGCCGTGCGGCGGCTGGCGCAGGCCGACGGCATCCTCATCCCCGGCGGGTTCGGCATCCGCGGAATCGAGGGCAAGATCGCCGCTGCCAGGTTCGCCCGTGAGAACGGCGTGCCGTTTCTGGGTATCTGTCTGGGGATGCAGGTTGCAGTCGTCGAGTTCGCGCGTACCGTCGTCGGGCTGGAGGGAGCGAACTCCAGCGAGTTCGACCCGGCGACGCCATACCCCGTCATCGACCTCCTGCCCGAGCAGAAGGGTGTCTCGGACATGGGTGGGACGATGCGGTTGGGCTCCGACCCGATCAAGCTCGTCGACGGCACGCTCGCGCAGGCCGCGTACGGCGAATCGGTGGTCTACGAGCGGCACCGGCACCGGTACGAGGTCAACAACAGCCTGCGGCCGCGGATCGTCGCCGAGGGCCTCGTTGTCTCGGGCACGTCGCCCGACGAGCGGCTGGTCGAGATCATCGAGCTGCCGGACCACCCCTGGTTCTGCGCGAGCCAGTTCCACCCCGAGTTCAAGTCGCGGCCCAACCGGCCGCAGCCGCTCTTCCGAGACTTCGTCGGTGCTGCGGTCTCGCGCATCGGCGCCGCGGAGGCGACAGCAGAGCCCGCCGAGAACCTTCCGGCGTGAACGACGGATCCTGGAACACCCTCGAGGCGCGCATGCGCGAGCTGGCGGACCTGTGGCGCACCTCCGCGCTGCTCTCGTGGGACCAGCAGACGATGATGCCGCCGCGCGGGGCCGAGGGTCGGGCCCGGGCCACCGCGACCCTCCGGGTGATCAGCCATCAGAAGCTCGTCGACCCCGCGCTCGGCGAGCTGCTCGACGAGGCGGCGGCCGACAGCCTCGACCCGCCGCGGGCCGCGATGGTGCGGGTACTGCGGCGCGAGCGCGACCAGTCGGTGCGCCTGCCCGACGACTTCGTCCGCCGTCTTGCGCTTGCGTCGTCGCGCGGCCAGACCGTGTGGCAGGCGGCCCGACGCGACAGCGACTGGGAGTCCTTCCGGCCGTGCATCGAGGAGATCGTCGGGTTGAAGCGCGAGCAGGCCGACCTGCTCGGCCACGAGGGTGAGCGCTATGACGCCCTGCTCGACCTGTACGAGCCGGGGATGCGCACCAACCGTGTCGAGGGCGTCTTCTCGGCGCTGGCGTCCGACCTCGAGCAGCTGATCGGCGCGATCGCGGCGGCCCCTCCGGCCCCGGATCCGCCCTTCGCCGGGGCTGTGTTCGCCGACGCGCTCCAGTGGGACCTGACGCTCCGGATGCTCGCCGACATCGGCTTCGACTTCGACGCCGGCCGCCAGGACCGCTCCGCGCACCCCTTCACCACGACGATCGCGCTTCACGACATCCGGCTCACGACGAGGATCGACGAGGCCGACCCGTTCTCGGCGCTGTCGTCGACCCTCCACGAGGCGGGCCACGGGCTCTACGACCAGGGCTTCGACCCGGAGTACGAGGACACGCCGATCGCGCAGGCTCCGTCGCTCGGCCTGCACGAGTCGCAGTCGCGGCTGTGGGAGAACCTCGTCGGCCGGAGCCTGCAGTTCTGGCGCCGGTACACGCCGGTGATGCACGACGTCTTCGGCGCCACGATGGCCGGGGCCACGCCGGAGGACATCCACCGCCAGGTGAACCGTGTGACGCCGTCGCTGATCCGGGTCGAGGCGGACGAGGTCACCTACAACATGCACATCCTGGTGCGGTTCGAGCTCGAGGTGGCGCTGCTTCGGGACGAGCTCTCCGCAGCCGACCTTCCGGCCGCGTGGAACGACGCGTATCGCCGCCGCCTGGGCGTGGCGCCACCGAACGACGGGGACGGCGTGCTCCAGGACGTGCACTGGTCGTCCGGGGCGTTCGGCTACTTCCCGACGTACACGATCGGCAACCTGTATTCGGCGCTCCTCTGGAACGCCTTGAAGCGCGAGATCCCCGATATCCACGCCCGGATCGAGGCCGGCGACTTCGCGCCGCTCCTGGGCTGGCTGCGCGACCGGATCCACCGGCCCGGATACATCCAAGAGGGCGAGGATCTGATCCGGAGCGTCACCGGCTCCGGCCTCACCCACGAGCCTTTCGTCGCCTATCTGTGGGAGAAGTACGGGGATCTCTACGGCGTGAGCCGGACGGCGTAGACTGACGTCGTTGGCGGCCACCGCGACCCCTGTCCTCGACCTCTTCCGCGAGCTGGCCGCGATCCCGAGCCCGTCGGGGCGTGAGCGGCCCGTCGCCGACCGCACGCTCGACTTCCTCCGCGACCTCGGCCTCGACCCGACCGAGGACGACGCCGGAGCGGAGATCGGCTCCGACATGGGGAACATCCACGTCGCGCTGCCGCCGTCCGACGGCGAAGACGGCGTTCCGATCTTCCTGAACGCCCACCTCGACACGGTGCCTCCGACGGGCCCGATCGACCCGGAGGTGCGAAACGGCGTCGTCGTGAACCGGCACGACACCATCCTCGGCGCCGACAACAAGGCGGCGGTGGCCGTCATGCTCGCCGCCGTCTCGGACCTCGTTCGAACCGGCCGGCCGCACGCCGGGGTCGAGCTGGTGCTGACACCGATGGAGGAGGTCGGCCTGCGCGGCGCCAAGGCGTTCGACACCTCGCGGCTGCGCGCGCGGATCGGGTACTGCTACGACCACGCCGCCCCGATCGGGAACGTCGTCCTGGCCGCGCCGACGCAGCGAACGCTCCGGTTCCGGTTCATCGGCCGCGCCGCCCATGCCGGGATCGCCCCCGAGGACGGCCGCAGCGCGGTCATCGCCGCGGCCCGCGCGATCGCCGACATGCCGCTCGGGCGGATCGACGCCGAGACGACGGCGAACGTCGGCATCGTCTCGGGCGGGATCGCCGGGAACATCGTGCCGCCCGAGTGCCTGGTCGAGGCCGAGGCCCGAAGCCGCGACGCCGGGCGGCTGCGGGAGCAGGTGCAGTCGATGCTCGACGCGGCCACCTTCGCGGCCAATCTCGCCGAGTGCGAGCTCGAGAGCCGGATCGAGCCCGAGTACGACGGCTACCGGTTCTCTCGATCGGACCCCGCCGTCCGTCTCGCCGCCAGGGCGCTCGAGGCGTGCGGGCGGGAGGCGGTCTACATCGACTCGGGCGGCGGGGCCGACGCCAACGTGTGGAACGCCCGCGGCCTCGAG
The DNA here is from genome assembly GCA_050698235.1 of Gaiellales bacterium. Taxonomy (GTDB): domain Bacteria; phylum Actinomycetota; class Thermoleophilia; order Gaiellales; family JAICJC01; genus JAICJC01. The sequence goes on along the minus strand of JBOHBE010000190.1, from coordinate 950 downwards.
TGCGTGAACCTTTGCAACGGGATGGCCGAGATCCACACCGCGTCCGAGCACATCGCCGCCTCCGATCTCGACGCGATGCTCGACGTCACCCTCGCATTGATCGACGCGGCCAGGAATCCGTAGAATCGGTCTGGCATGAAGATCGGCGTCGCCAAGGAGATCAAGCCCGACGAGTATCGCGTCGCGCTGACGACGGCGGGAGTGACGGAGCTCGTCCGCCGCGGCCACGAGGTCCTTATGGAGACGACCGCCGGCGGCGGCAGCGCCATGAGCGACGACGACTACCGCGCGGCCGGCGCGGCCATCGTCGACGTCGACACCGTCTGGGGCGAGTCCGAGATGGTGCTCAAGGTCAAGGAGCCGCTCGACGGCGAGTACCAGCGGCTCTCGCCCGGCCAGGTGCTCTTCACGTATCTGCACCTCGCCGCCGCGCCGGAGCTCACGCGCGGCCTGGCGGAGTCGGGTGCGACGTGCATCGCCTACGAGACCGTCGAGACTCCCGACCGCCGCCTTCCGCTGCTCGCCCCGATGAGCGAGGTGGCCGGACGGCTCTCGGCGCAGGTCGGGGCGTACTACCTTCTGAAGCCTTTCGGCGGGCGCGGCCGCCTCATGGGCGGAGTTCCCGGCGTCCTGCCCGCCAAGGTGCTCGTGCTGGGCGGCGGCATCGTCGGATACAACGCCGCGCTGATCGCCCAGGGGATGCAGGCCGACGTGACGATCTTCGAGCGCTCGGTCGACCGCATGCGCGAGCTCGACGTCAGCCTCGGCCGCACGGTGCTGCTGCAGATGTCCAGCCGCCACGCGGTCGAGGAGGCGCTGCCGGCGGCCGACCTGGTGATCGGCGGTGTGCTGATCCACGGCGCCCGGGCGCCGCACCTGGTCACCCGCGAGATGCTCTCGACGATGAAGCAGGGGTCGGTGCTGGTGGACGTGGCGATCGACCAGGGCGG
>JBOHBE010000189.1:0-3481 GCA_050698235.1 Gaiellales bacterium | reverse complement strand
CGTCCGGAACACCCTGCGTATGCGCCCCGACCGGATCATCGTCGGAGAGTGCCGAGGTGCCGAGGCCGTGGACATGCTCCAGGCCATGAACACCGGCCACGACGGCTCGCTGACCACGATCCACGCGAACAACCCCCGAGACGCCCTCTCGAGGACCGAGACGCTCGTCCTCACGGCCGGCGTCGAGCTCCCGCTGCGCGCGATCCGCGAGCAGATCTCGAGCGCGTTCGACCTGATCGTCCAGGTCAACCGCCTCGTGGACGGGACGCGCCGCATCACGCACGTCACCGAGGTGCTCCGGATGGAGTCCGACGTCGTGACGCTCCAGGACATCTTCATCGCCAAGGCGGTCGATGAGGCCGGCGCGAACCAGGATGCCGGCCACCGGCTCCTCGGCCCGCTGACCTCGACGGGCCTCAAGCCCCACTTCCTCGACAAGATGGCCTCGAACGGCGTCAACCTGCCTCCGAACTTCTTCCAGGATGAGGGCGGAGAGCGGGCCGCGTCGACCAGCGGTATCTTCGGACGGGCGGTCGGCGAGTAATGGGCGCGCGGCGCACAACGGCCGCGCTGGCGGTCGCGGCTCTCTGCGCCCTCGTCGGCGCGGGAAGCTCTGCGGCGGCGCAGCCGAGCATCGTCGTCAAGTCCGTCGACACGCACCGCTTCCCGGCGGTCGTGGTGACGGTGCAGACGCCCGAGCCGGGCCCCGCTCCCGACTTCACGGTCAAGGAGAACGGACTCGACGCGCCGGTCACGCTTCAGAACTCCGGCGCTGCCGCGGCGATCGCCGTCGCGATCGATACGTCGAACAGCATGGCGGGCCCGAAGATCGGCGCTGCCAAGACCGCCGCCGCCCGGTTCGTCCAGGGACTCCCGGCCGCTGACGTCCTGGCCGTCTACGGCTTCGGTGCCAAGCCCTACGTGGGCACCGCCTTCCCGGCCAACCCGGTCACGGCGGCCACCGCCCTGACCCAGCTCGGCACGGGCGGAGACCCGGGGACTGCGATCTACGGCTCGGTCCAGATGGCCGCGCAGGATCTGGCCAAGGTGCACGCGGGCAAGAAGGTGCTGATCGTCCTGTCGGACGGCGCGTCGCAGAACGACACGGCGAGCCTCGCGGACGCGACGGCGGCTGCCAAGGCCGCCCACGCCACCGTGTACGCCGTCTCGATCGGCGGCAACGCCACCGCGATCTCCGAGCTGCGCCAGCTGACGAGCCCGACGGGCGGCCAGACGGTCGCCGCGATCGACACGTCGGCCCTCGACGCCGCATACCAGAAGATCGCCGACAACCTCGGCTCGACGTTCACCTTCACCTATTCGAGCCTGGCTCAGAAGGGCTCGAAGATCGACGTCGAGGTGAGCGCTCCCGGCATGGGCCCCGGCAAGACGTCTCTGACGATCCCCGGCACGCCTGGCTCCGGCTCGTCCGGCGGCGGCCCGGTCGTGAAGCTCCCGACGAGCCCGGCCGGCCGCGCAATGATCGCCGGCGTCGCGGCGCTGTTCGTCCTGCTCGGCTGCCTCATCGTCCTGTCGTCGAAGCCCGGCGTCTCGGCAACGAAGCGGATCGCGCCGTACACGGAGCAGAAGCGCAAGGCCGCCGAGGTCATGGGCTTCGGCCCGGCCAAGATCTCGGTGCTGCACCAGCTCTACATCGCGACCGAGAAGATCGTCGGCTCGTTCAACTACTGGAAGCGCATGACCTATCGCCTCGAGCAGGCCGACCTGCCTCTGCGCACGGCCGAGGTCATGTACATCCAGATGGGCGCGTCGCTCTTCCTCGGCATCGTGGGCAAGGTGGCGCTTCACCTGAACGGGTTCCTCGTGCTGATCCCGCTCGGCCTCGGGGTTGCGATCCCCGGGCTCTTCGTGAAGTTCTCGGCTCGCCGGCGCCTGAATGCCTTCGAGGCGCAGCTGCCGGAGACGCTGATCACGATGGCCGCGTCGCTGAAGGCCGGTCACGCGTTCAACGCCGCTCTCTCGAGCGTCGTGAAGGAGGGCGCGGAGCCGACCTCCAAGGAGCTCGCACGCGTCTCGCAGGAGATCGCCCTGGGCATGCCGTCCGAGGCCGCTCTCGAGGCGATGGCCAAGCGGATGGACTCGACCAACTTCGGGTTCGTCGTCATGGCCGTCAACATTCAGCGCACAGTCGGCGGCTCGCTCGCCGAGATCCTCGACATGGTGGCCGACACGGTCCGCCAGCGTCAGCAGTTCAGCCGTAAGGTGAAGGCGCTCACGGCCCAGGGCCGCATGTCCGCCTACGTGCTCGTCGCGATGCCGTTCCTCATGGGCCTCGCCATCTTCGCCCTCAACCCGAAGTACATGTCGGTGCTGTTCATATCGAGCGCCGGCAAGATCATGATCGGGATTTCGCTGGTCATGATGGCGATCGGTGGGGCCATTATCCGCAAGATCGTGAGCTTCAAGGGGTAGCCGCATGATCATCGTCCTCGCCATAGGAATGTTCTGCGCATCGATCTACATGCTGCTCAGCGGCCTCACGGTCAAGCAGCGCGAGATCGCCATCACTCTGCGCAAAGCCAAGCGTTACGGAACTCGCGACCAGCGCGAGATCGAGACCCGCCGCAGCGTGAACGACCGCATCGTCGGCCCGCTCACGCAGCAGATCGCCGACATCACGCAGAAGATCCTGCCGAAGGCGGATCCGAATGAGATCCACGGGCGCCTGATGGCGGCCGGGCTCTCGCGCTCGATGTCGCCGCAGATGTACCTGGCGCTCAAGGGCGGTCTGGTCACGACCGCGCTCGCCCTGGGCATCATCATCGCCGCGTCGGGAGCGATGCCCCCCATCATGGGCCTCATGATCGCCCTGGGCGGCGGCGCCCTGTGCTTCATCGCGCCGGACTTCTACATCAACAGCCGCGTGCGCGCGCGCCGCGAGCTGATGCGCAGCGAGCTGCCGAACGTGCTCGACCTGCTCTGCGTCTCGGTCGAGGCCGGTCTCGGGTTCGACGCCGCGGTCAGCAAGCTGAGCGAGCGGATGGAGGGCCCGCTGGTCGACGAGTTCGGGCTCGTGCTGCACGAGATGCGGATCGGCGAGAGCCGCTCCGCCGCGCTCAAGAGCCTGTCCGACCGCGTCGACGTCCCGGAGGTGGCCCAGTTCTGCCGCGCCATCATCCAGGCCGATCAGCTGGGAATCGCCCTCTCGCGCATCCTGCGCGTGCAGTCACACGACATGCGCATCAGGCGTCAGCTCTCGGCCGAGGAGAAGGCCATGAAGGCCCCGGTGAAGATGCTCTTCCCGACGGTCGTCTTCATCTTCCCCTCGATGTTCGTGGTGGCCCTCGGGCCCGCCGCGATCAGCCTGCTGCAGACGTTCGGCGGAGGCAAGTAGCCGACGGATCGGAGCCGGCCCGGAGCGGGCCGGCTGGTAGCCTTCCGCTCGCCGCGGCGACGTGGCCGAGTGGTTAGGCAGCGGCCTGCAAAGCCGTGCACACCGGTTCGACTCCGGTCGTCGCCT
>JBOHBE010000188.1:0-5765 GCA_050698235.1 Gaiellales bacterium | reverse complement strand
TCCTCGTCGTCATCCAGTTCGTGGTCATCACGAACGGCGCCGGCCGCGTGGCCGAGGTCGCCGCCCGGTTCACCCTCGACGCCATGCCGGGCAAGCAGATGGCGATCGACGCCGACCTGAACGCCGGCCAGATCACCGACCAGGAGGCGCGCCGCCGCCGCGAGCAGATCTCGAGCGAGGCCGACTTCTACGGCGCGATGGACGGTGCCTCGAAGTTCGTGAAGGGCGATGCCATGGCCGGCATCCTGATCGTTGCCATCAACCTGCTCGGCGGCATCGGCGTCGGCGTCCTCCAGCGGGGGATGGGCTTCGGGGAAGCCGTGCACACCTTCCCGCTGCTTACGATCGGCGACGGCCTCGCCGCTCAGACGCCCGCCCTCCTGATCTCGACCGCCATGGGCATCATCGTCACGCGCTCGTCGAGCGAGTCCGACCTCGGAAGCGACATCTCGGGCCAGATCCTGCGCCAGCCGCGGGCCCCGATGATCGCCGGCGGGATCATCGGCATCATGGGCCTCGTCCCGGGCCTGCCGAAGCTGCCCTTCTTCGTGATCGGCGGCATCTTCTTCCTGCTCGGCCGGGCCATGAAGGCCCAGCTCGAGCGCGACGACGTCGCCGCCGCGGCCGCCGTCGAGGCGCCGCCGGCGCCGCAGCCCGGCGACATCGCGATCGGCGCCCTCTCGATCGACCCGCTCGAGCTCACCATCGGCTTCGGCCTCGTCCCGCTCGTCGACCAGAAGGCCGGCGGCACGCTGCTGGCGCGGGTCGGCGTCATCCGCCGCCAGATCGCGGCCGAGCTCGGGATGGTGATCGCGCCGGTCCGCATCCACGACGACGTGACGCTCGACTCGCACGAGTACGCCATCAAGGTCCGCGGCAGCGAGGTGGCCCGCACGCGCATCATCCCCGGCCACCGCCTCGCCATGAACCCCGGCGACGCCGTGCCCGGGATCGCGGGGATCCAGACCGTCGAGCCCGCCTTCGGCCTGCCGGCCGTGTGGATCGAGGACGGCGCCCGGGCCGAGGCCGAGGCGCTCGGATACACGGTCGTCGACCCCGAGTCCGTCATCGTCACCCATCTGACCGAGACCATCCGGCGCCACGCCGACGAGCTCCTCACCCGCCAGGAGACCAAGAAGCTGCTCGACACGCTCAAGGAGCAGAACGCTGCTGCCGTTGAGGAGGTCGTGCCAGACAAGCTCGGGGTCGGCGAGGTGCAGCGGGTGCTTCAGCACCTCCTTCGGGAGGGTGTGTCGATCCGCGACCTCGGCACGGTGCTCGAGTCGATCGGCGACCGCGCGGCGCTCACGCGCGACCCGGGCCTCCTGGCCGAGTACGCCCGCCAGTCGCTGGCCCGAAACATCACCGCCGGCTACGTGGACGAGACGAAGACGCTTCGCGCGATCTCACTCGACCCGACGCTCGAGCAGGAGATCGCCGAGGCGGTCACACAGACGCACGAGGGGGAGTACCTGGCCATGGAGCCGTCCCGCGCCCAGGCGGTCGTGGGGTCGCTCTCAGGCCATGTCGAGCAGGCCACGGGCATGGGCGCGAGGCCCGTGCTGGTCTGCTCGAGCCGTATCCGCCGGCACCTGCGCCGGCTTGTCGAGCAGGCGCTGCCACAGCTGCCGGTGGTGTCCTACAACGAGATCGTGCCCGGGATCCGGGTTGAGACCACAGGGGTGGTGAGGACGTGACGGAGACCAAGACGTACCGCGGAAAGAGCCTCGATGAGGTGCTTCCCCAGATTCGCAGCGAGCTCGGCGACGACGCGATCATCCTGCGCCGCCGCGAGGGCATCGTCGGCGGGATCGGCGGGTTCTTCGGCCGCCGCTGCATCGAGGTCGACGCGATCGCCTCGCCCGTCGCCACGGCGCCGACCGTCGCCCTTCCGGCCCGCACGGTGTTCGACGCCTACGACGCAGGGAACGACGCGAAGGACGACGTCGAGAACCCGGTCATCCGCACGATGATGGACCAGGCCCACCCGTTCGCGCAGGCGCTCCAGGCCGCAGAGCTGCGCGTCGAGACCGTCGCCCCGGAGGCCGCGGTCGAGGACGAGGGCGCAGATGAAGAGTTCCAGGCGATCGCGTTTCCGCCGATCGCCGGGGACGGCGACTGGGAGGCCGCCGCGTCCGCAGCGGGTGCGGCAGGCCTTCCGTCAGCCGTCGTCGAGAGCCTGGCGCGCGACGCCCGCCGGGCGATGCAGCCCTTCGCGCAGGACTCGAGCCCGCTCGGGCTCCTGGAGCGCGCGCTGGCCCGCCAGATCAAGGTGGAGCACGGCTGGCGCACCAAGCGCCGGACAATCGCCCTCGTCGGCGCCGCCGGCGCCGGCAAGACGCTGACCGCCGCCAAGCTCTGCCACGCCTACGCGACGGGCTCGACGATCGCCGTGCGCACGCTCAGCCTCGAGCCGCCCGCCGACGCCTACCGGCTGGGGGCGCTCACCGAGCACCTCGACATCGGCCTGCGGGTTGCGCAGACGCCCGACACCGCGGCCCGCGCCGCCGCCCGGATGTCGGGCGAGAGCCTGATCGTGGTCGACACGCCGCCTGTCTCGGCGACCGACCCGGACGGCATCGCCGACCTGGCGGCGATGCTCGAGGCCGTCCGCCCCGACGAGACGCACCTCGTCGTGCCGGCATGGGCTGACGCGCGCGCGACCGCCGAGCTCTACGAGGCGATCACGGCGCACTTCCCCGTCACACGGCTCACGATCACGCGCCTCGACGAGGTCAGCTCGGTCGCGCAGGCCGTGGGGCTCTCGTTCACGCTCAAGCGCCCGCTCGGGTACGTCACCGACGGCCGCCGGCCGATCGGCGGCCTGCGCCCGGCCGACGCGGCCGAGCTGGCGGGCCTCGCCCTGTCCCGCGTTGAGCTCGAAGCCGCCGCCTGATGGCAGACGTGAACCCGTCGCTCGTCAGCCTGGCCGACCACCCGCGGGCCGCGCGCGGCATCCGCACAGTCAAGGCCGTGGGCGGCCTCGTGGGCTTCGTCGTCGTCGCGGTCGGGAGCTGGATGCACGGGTCGGGCATGGCGGACACGCTCCTGCGGGCCGTCGTGGGCGGCATCGCCGGCAACATGCTGGCCTGGTTCGGGGCGATCGTCGCGTGGCAGCACATGCTCGAGGGCGAGGCCGTCGCGACCGTGCGCCGCGCCGCCGAGGAGCGCCGCGCCCGCGCCGAGCGCGCCGCCGCCGGCAACCCGTAGCACCTGCGCGCGGCTCCACTTGCAGTCTTTCCGGTTTGCTAAAGACCGGAGGCAGGCGGCCGACTACCTGGTGTGCAGCGCCACGGACGGTGCTGCACCGCCCACAGGGAGTGGACGGGAAATACCGGAACATCATCTTCAAGGAGGAAGATCGTGTCCCTTCGCATTCAGAGCAACATCGAGGCGTTCAACGCCCACCGGCAGCTCAGCGCCACCGGGATGGCCCTCTCGAAGTCGATGGAGAAGCTCTCCAGCGGCTACCGCATCAACCGCGCGGCTGACGACTCGGCCGGCCTGGCGATCAGCGAGAAGCTGCGCGCCGAGATCGGCGGTCTCGATCAGGCCCAGCGCAACTCGCAGGACGCCGTTTCGCTCGTGCAGACGGCAGAAGGTGCCATGAGCGAGGTCCACTCCATGCTCCAGCGCGTTCGCGAGCTGGCCGTGCAGTACAACAACGGCACGCTCTCGGCGTCGGACAAGGCGTCGATCACGGCCGAGGTCTCGCAGCTGTGCGCCGAGATCGACCGGATCGGCACCGATACCAAGTTCAACGGCATCGCCGTGCTCACCGGAAGCAGCGCCATCACCTTCCAGGTCGGCGCGGACGACGGTCAGACCATCTCGGTCTCCGCCGTCGCCCTGTTCGGCTCCGGCTCGACGTTCAAGGTCGACTCGTCGATCTTCAACTTCGGCACGACCGTCACGCTCGCAAGCATCGACGCCGCCATCCAGGGCGTCAGCGACGCGCGGTCGACCTTCGGCTCGGTGCAGAACCGCCTCGAGCACACGCTCAACAACCTGGCCACCTTCCAGGAGAACCTGACCTCGTCCGAGAGCCGCATCCGCGACGTGGACATGGCCTCCGAGATGGTCAACTTCACCAAGCTGCAGATCCTGCAGCAGGCCGGTACCAGCATGCTGGCCCAGGCCAACCAGGCCCCGCAGAGCGTCCTCAGCCTCCTGCGGTAACAAGACCCCGTTCCACACGGGACGACGAGCGACGGGCCGCCCACAAGGCGGCCCGTCGTGCTTAACGCATCAGTCGGCGTGCACCGCCGAGCGCAGGCGGTCGAGCCGCGCGGCGGTCAGATCGATCCAGCGCAGGTCGGCCTCGAGGTGGAAGAGGGCGTGGTCGCTCAGGAGTTGGTCGACGGTATCGCCGGTCCGCTTCAGCTCGGTCAGCTCCCGCATGCGCGCCATGTGACGCGCCCGCTGGGCGTCGAGGGTCGCGGCGGGGTCGCGATCGAGCAGGAGCGCGAGGACGATCTTGGCGAAGAGCGTCGAGTGCAGGTACGGCTCCGGCGCCTCGGTCTCGCGGAGCCAGCGCTCGAGCTCGGTCGCGCCATCCTCGGTGATCACGTAGCGCTTGCGGTCGGGGCCCTGTCCCGGCTCCTCGGCGTCGAGGATCACGAAGCCGTCGCGCTGGAGGCGCGCCAGGGTCGCATAGATCTGGCCGTATCGCAGCGGCCGGGCGTGGGCGAACCGGGCGTCGTAGGCGCGCTTCAGGTCGTAGCCGTGGCGCGGGCCTGTCCGGAGCAGGCCGAGCATCGTGTGCGGGACGCTCACCGCTACTCCGTCCGCAGGTTGTCGGCCCGGATCGCACGACCGAGCACCGGCAGGCCGAGGGCCAGGACGAGGACACCGACGACCGCAGCGGCCGCGAGCAGCTCCCCGAGCGCGAGCCAGGGGACGACGAGGCCGATGCCCCGGACGCGCAGCAGCGTGGCGGTCACCAGCACCCCGACCACGCAGCTCGCGACCGACGCGACGGCGAGCGGCACGAGTACCTCGAGCGCCGCGGCCGAGCGGAGCGTGCCGGGCCGCGTGCCGGCGGCGGCGAGCATCGCGAGCTCGCGACGGCGCTCGACGACGCCCTCCACCATCATCACAACCAGGCTGCAGCCGGCGATCGACAGCATGAGCACCACGACGAGCTCGGCCTGGCGGCGCAGCGGATCGGCGGCCGTCGTCAACACCGTGTCGGGCGCCGCCGTCTCGACGAACCCCATGAGGCCGCTCGCCGTCTGCGCCGCCCGGATCGTCTGCGCGGTCGCGAGCTTGCCGTCGCTCGCGAGCATCCAGACCGTCGGCCGTGGCGGCGCCGGCACGGTCCCGGGAGGGGCGATGACGCTCACCACCCCGTTCGGCGCGAACCCCGCACCGACGGTCGTCCGGATGCCGCGGATCGTGATCGCTCTGCCGACTCTCACGGGCCCGGTGCTCCGGTCGACGAGGACGCCGCGGGCAGGGCAGTGGAGGGTCTCGTGGAGCACCCGGGCGGCCTCTGCGCAGCCGGCGAAGAGCACGCGGCCCGGCGGCACATCCGCCGCCGGGAGCACCGACCGCACGCCCGGCAGGCCGGCCAGCCGGTTCGCGAGCGTGTGCACTCGGGCGTACGGCTCGCCGTTCCGATAGACCTCGACGTCGGCGTCGACGGGCGCCGGCGCGACGGAGGTCGTGACGTCGTTGCCCGCCGCGATCCACCGATCATGGGAAGGCAGGTACACGAGCACGGCGGTGGCCGCGAACACGCCGAGAACGGCGCCGCCGACGGC
>JBOHBE010000187.1:0-2262 GCA_050698235.1 Gaiellales bacterium | reverse complement strand
CCGCGAGGCGCTGCGCGAGGCGCTGGCCGGCGCCGGGGCGACGTGGATCGCCACGCCCGCCGGCGACGACATCGCCGCGCTGTGGCGCTGGCGGGATTCGATCTCGCCACGTGTGACCGCGGTGCGGGGCGGGAAGCTCGCGGAGGACATCGCCGTCCCCGTCGACCGGCTCGCGGACGCGATCCGCGGCTCGGCCGAGATCGGCGCCCGGCACGGCGTCGCGACGATGAGCTGGGGGCACGCCGGCGACGGGAACCTGCACTCGAGCTTCCTGATCTCGCCCGGCAACACAGCCGACCGCGCGGGCGCCGAGGCGGCGTGCGAGGAGCTGTTCGACCTCGCGCTCGCGCTCGGCGGCACGATCACGGGCGAGCACGGCATCGGGCTCCTCAAGCGGTCACATCTGGCGGAGCAGCTCGGCCCGGCGGGTCAGCGGCTGAACGCCGACATCAAGCGGGCGTTCGACCCGAAGGGTCTGCTCAACCCGGGCAAGGGCTGAAACAGCTGTACCAGGTACATCTGTTTCACGCCGGGTCGCGGCGCAGCTCCATGGTGGAGCAGTGGATCCCGCCGCCGTTCTTGTGCAGCTCGTGGTACGGGATCCGGACGACCTCGATGCCGCGCCGCTCGAGCAGCTCGGCCGTCCGCGGCGAGTCGTCGGGCATGATGACGCGGCCCGGACGAACGGTCAGCGAGTTGATGCCCCACTCCTCGCCGGGATGGCACCAGATCGGCTCGATGCCGAGCTCGATCAGCCGGTCGAGGAACCAGTGCGGGAGACCCGGAGCGTCGACGAGCGCCTTGTCGACGTCGACCATGCCGAGGTGCGCGTCGATGTGGATCGAGAAGCCGCCCATCGGGACGGCGATCAGCTCGATGCCCATCCGCGCCAGGAGCTCGCGGAGCTGGTCGGCCGCCTCGGCGTTGCAGCGGATCGACGTGCCGAACGCGGCGACCTTCGGCGTCAGCTTGGCGAACGTCCCGCCCTCGAACATCCCGGTGCCGATGGTCGTCTGGAGGATCGGGATGCCGAGCGCGGCCACGGCGCGGGTGATGCTCGCCTCCTCGCCGCGGCGCATCAGCGGCGCCATCCGGCCGATCACGACGCCGCCGGGCACCGACACGAGCGGATCGCGCGTGTAGATGGCCTTCGTGAAGCGCTCGGGCAGCGGGTCGGCGAAGTGCACGTCGACGCCGTCGGCCTCGAGCGCCGCGACCAGGCCCTGATGCTGCGCGTGGACGACGTCCAGGTCGGGCGGAGCCGAATCGGTCCAGTACCAGCCGCCCGCGGGATCGACGAGTGCCTGGGCGCTCTCGTCCCACGCGTCGGCCCGGATCTGGGCCAGCTCATCGCCGGGGCGGCGCATGAGCACGTCGCGCAGCACGCCGACCTCGTCGTGCGACCCCCACTGAGCCCCCCAGACGCGCTCGAGCTCGCCCGGGTCGTGGAAGCCCGGCTCGGGCACCGGCGGGCACAGAACCTGGTGATACTCGACCGGCGCGCGGGCTGCTTCGTCTCGGAGCATGCGACGATGGTACAACCCGAGTCGAGATGCGCGCCGCCGTCCTGCACGAGCATCGCCGGCCCTTCGCGATCGAGGAGGTCGATCTGGCCCCGCCCGGGCAGGGTGAGGTCGAGGTGCGGCTGCACGCGAGCGGAGTGTGCCGAAGCGACTGGAGCACCGTCACGGGCGACACGCCGAGCCCGCTCCCGGCCGTCCTCGGACACGAGGGGGCCGGCGTCGTCGAGGCGGTCGGCGCCGGCGTCGGATCGGTCGAGCCGGGTGACCACGTCGTGCTCTCGTGGCTCCCCTACTGCGGGCGCTGCCCGCACTGCACGAGCGGGCGCCTGACGCTGTGCGACGTCGCCGCACCCGCGCTGCTCGCCGGCACGCTCCTCGACGGAACGACCCGCCTCTCGCTCGACGGCCGGCCGGTGCACCACTACTCGTTCCTCTCGACGTTCGCCGAGCGTACCGTCGTCCCGGAGGCGAGCTGCGTGCGGATCCGCAGGGACGCCCCGTTCCGGGTCGCCGCCCTGGTCGGCTGCGCGATCGCCACCGGCGTCGGTGCCGTCGTGAACCGCGCACGGCTCGCGCCCGGGAGCTCGCTCGCCGTCTACGGCGCCGGCGGCGTCGGGCTCTCGGCCGTGCAGGCCGGCGTCCTCTCGGGGGCCGGCACCATCGTCGCCGTCGACCCGGCGCCTGCACGGCGAGCCCTCGCGCTCGACCTCGGCGCCGCGCACGCGGTCGACCCTGGGGA
>JBOHBE010000186.1:0-13428 GCA_050698235.1 Gaiellales bacterium | reverse complement strand
GCGTGAGCTCGCGGACGGCGTCGTGGTAGCCGGCGTCGGGCAGGACGATGCCGATGTTCGTGAGCGCGGGCTCGAAGAGACAGCACGCGACGTCGCCCTCGGCCAGCTCCCGCTCTAGGGCGTCGAGGTCGTTGATCTCGACGACGCGCGTCGTCAGGTTCGGGTCAACCGGCGGGCCGACGTTGTGGGGCCGTGAGGCGATGCCGTCGTCCGTCAGGACGGCGAAGGTCTCGTCGACGGAGCCGTGATAGCACCAGTTGTGGACGAGCACCTTCGGGCGGCCGGTCGCCGCGCGCGCGAGCCGGATCGTGAACCGGTTGGCGTCGGTCGCCGTGAGCGCGAACTGCCAGCTCGGTAGCCCGAAGCGGCGTGTCATCTCCTCGCCGACCCAGATCGAGTCCTCGGTCGGGAGCATCAGCGTCGTCCCGCGGCGCATCTGATCGGCAACGGCCACCGCGGCCGGCTCGGGAGCGTGGCCCGTCATCGCGCCCGTGTCGCCCAGGCACAGATCGACGTACTCGTTGCCGTCGACGTCGGTGAACCGCGCCCCCGACGCCTCCTCGACGAACACCGGATACGTGCTGGCCCATTCGGTCATCCAGTGCATCGGCACGCCGGCGAAAAGCGAACGGCGCGCGCGGCCAAACAGCTCGAGGGAGCGGGGGTGCGCCTCCTCGAACCGGCCCTCCTCACGGGTGTGAAGGTCGGCGAGGCGGGTTCGGTCGACGGTCGGGACGGGCATCGGCGGCTCCTGCGGAAGGGGTGGCTTGGCGCGGATCCCGTGTATCCTGCCTGATCGGCGCCGGCTCCGGCGCCTTGGATCCGAGGAGCCTCCCCCAGTGGCAAAGTCCGGTGTCCGTGTGCTGGTTACGCTTGCGTGCCAGGACTGTAAACGGCGCAACTATCAGACGCAGAAGTCCAAGCGAAACTCGCCCGACCGGATCGAGTTCTCGAAGTACTGCCGTTTTTGCGGCCATCACACGGCCCACAAGGAGACGCGCTAGCCGATGGCTCGCACCTCGCGCCGTAACAGGCAGCAGGCCGGGCGCCGTACCGTCACCGCGCCGATCGCCGGCAAGCCCAAGAGCCAGTCCGGCGGCGACATCGAGCGCCAGGGCGGGGTGCGCGGCGGTGTGCGCGGGCTGTTCGCATTCGGCGGCGAGGTGCGCGGGGAGCTCGCCAAGGTCGATTTCCCGAACCGCCAGCAGACCTGGCAGGCCACGATGGTCGTCGTGGCGGCATGCCTGATCGTCGGGATGTACCTCTACGGGCTCGACCAGATATTCGCCCGCTTCGCCACCAAGCTCGTCGATCTGCAAAGGTAGTCGCATGTTTCGCTGGTACGTCATCAACACATACTCGGGTCACGAGAACAAGGTCAAGACCAACCTCGAGCATCGCGTGAAGTCGATGTCGAAGGAGGAGCAGGTCCGGCGGGTCGTGGTCCCGACAGAGTCGGTCGTCGAGACGAAGGACGGCCAGAAGGTGCAGACCGAGCGCCGGCTGTGGCCCGGCTACGTCCTCGTCCACATGGATCTGAACGACGACGTGTGGGGCCTCGTCAAGAACACGCCGGGCGTCACCGGCTTCGTCGGCGCGTCGGGCAAGCCCGTCCCGCTGTCGCAGCCCGAGGTCGACCGGATGCTGCACACCTCCGTCGACCGCGCCCAGCAGCAGCAGAAGGCGCGCGCCGAGTTCACGCTCGGCGACAACGTCAAGATCACGTCCGGCTACCTGGCCGACTTCGACGGCGAGATCGCCGAGATCAACGAGGATCAGGGCAAGCTCAAGGTGCTCGTGTCGATCTTCGAGCGCCAGGTGCCCGTCGAGCTCGAGTTCGACAAGGTGAAGAAGCTTTAGGCCGCCGGCGCTACGCGCGCTGGATGATCTCGACCAGCTCGTCCACCCGGTAGCCGTTCCGCCGGGCAAACCGGACGAGATCCCGGGCTCTGGCGACGACAGCCCCGTCCTCCGGTGCGCCTGTCACCGTCACGCTGCGCCCGCGCCGGAACTCGAGGAGGCCCTCGTCGCGGAGCTCGCGGAGGGCGCGCAGCACGGTGTTCGTGTTCACGCCGAGAACGGCGGCCAGGTCGCGGGCGGGTGGGAGGCGTTCGCCGGGGAGGGCCTCGCCCTCCGCGATGGCGCGTCGGAGCTGCGCGGCCACCTGCTCGTGCAGCGCCGCGGGGTCGGCGCGGTCGATGTTGAATTCTCGCATGGTGCTAGTTAGTATAGCTTCAGTATCACGATGTCGATCACCGCGCCCCCACCTCCGGTTGCCCCTCCTGTCCCCGAGGACCCCGATGCGCTGATCGAGGAGGCTCGCCGCCACGCGCGGCGGAGGCGCAGGCGCAACGGGGCTGCCGCCATCGCGCTCGCCGCCGGGGCGCTCGCTGCGCTCGGCGTCTGGGGAGGCGGCCGGATCACCGCCGGCCGCGGGGCGGCGGACGAGCCATCGGCCGGAGCGGTCGGGAAGATCGCCGTCCGCCGGAGCCTCGGCGCGACCGTCGCGTTCACCGCCTGGTCGAAGCGAACCGGCGCCCAGCAGGTGTTCGTGATCCACCCCGACGGATCGGTCACGCAGGTCACCCGGGGCCGGTTCGGCGCGACGCTCGAGGCGTGGTCGCCTGACGGCCGCCAACTGGCGGTCGATCGCGACACGCCGTTCGGAGAGGGCGAGCTGCGCCAGACCCTCTACGTTGTCGCCGCCGACGGCTCGTCGCCGCCCATGCGGCTGACGCGCGGCGACTGGGCCGGGAACGTCCAGTGGGCGCCGACCGGCGGCCGGATCGCCTACGACGCCGGCCCGGGGATCGAGGTGGCCGATGTGACCGGCGGGCGGCCGAGGACGGTCGGCGTGCTCCCAGGCTGGATCGGCATAAGCGCGCAGGCGTGGTCGCCGGACGGGACGCGGATCGCATTCGTCGGGGCGGCGTCACGCCACGTCTCCGTGCTCGAAACGGCGGATGCCGACGGCTCCCACGTCGTCGTGCTGGCCCGGAGCGACCCGTCGACCTGCCGAGCGCGGTCGGGCCCGCCAGGAGGACAGATGTGCCAGACCTTCGACGAGCCCGAATGGTCTCCGGACGGCGCCCGGGTCGCGGCCGTCCGGTGGACGCCCGATGCCCGGTCGCGCCTTATGCCCGAGCTCGTGGTCACGGGCTCGAACGGCGCAGCCGGCGGCTTCACCGCTCGGCGCGCCGGTGTGACGGCGCCGGCATGGTCGCCGGACGGAGCCCGCATCAGCTTCGTCACGCCGCACGGCCTCTTCGTCATGGATGCCGACGGGGCCCACGTTCGCCGGCTGACGCCGCTCCTGCCGACGAGCGTGAACTGGGCACCCGGCGGATCGCGCCTGGCCTTCACCAGCCGATGCGCCATGTACGTCGTGAACGCCGACGGCTCGGGCCTGACGCGCCTCGCGAGCACAGATCGACCGTACGTCGTGCACTGCCGGCCGCTGGTGGGAGGCCCCGTGTGGCGGCCCGTGCGCTGACGCGGCCTGTCCGCGAGACCCTCGAGCGGCTCGCCGCTGAGATCGCCGGGTAGCCGGCAGCCTCCATCTCGGTGCCGGCGTCTCGACTGTGTCACGAAAGCCAATTGGCACTCACCAAGCGGCCAAGTGGCCACGCCCACCACCGGCCGCCGACACCCGAGACCACAGCACGCGGCCGAGCTTCCTTTCGACCCCAGCACGCCCTACGATGGGCGTAATGCGACGCACGATCGGGCCGCTGGTGATTGCGGTGCTCGCCGGCGGATGTATGGGCAGCGGCGCCTCCTACACCCGACGCTCTCGAGGGCGGACGCGCTCACGCAGGCTCGTTCGGACGGATTCGTCCATGCCGCGTACGACAAGGCACCCTCGTCCTACCGGTGCACGGAACGGACGTTCGAGCTTGGGCCGGTCCGGCCGGCCACGTCGGACGTGGGCTACGTCCGCCCCCTGTATGTCTTCGAGTTCGAGGATCGCCGCGCCCCGGTCGTCGACGAGACCAGCACGCGAATCGGGCTCCTGATCATCGTCTTCCCCGACGCTGCGACCGCGGCGCGCTGCGCCCGCGCGGCGATCTACCTCGACGAGCACATCCAGATCGATCGCATCGACCCCGCGAGCCCGACGAGGCCGTACAAGCTGATCGACCCGACGACGGTCGAGACGTACATGCACAAGCGCGGCTTGCCGGGATCGGTCTCGCCGAAAGACGATGGGCGGTACGACACGTTTCTGTCCCACGGGCGCGTGCTCGGACTCGGCACCGCCTACAACGGGCCCCAATCGAAGATCGCCCGCGACGACCTCAAGCGGCTCGCCGCCGAGATCGCCGGGTAGCCGCCCCGCGGCCCGCCGCTATCATCCCCTCCGCTCACGACCGTGGGAGCGCCGCCACCGAGCGGCGCGCTACTACCACTCAGGAGGTGCGATGGCCAAGAAGGTCATCAAGATCATCAAGCTCCAGATCCCTGCCGGGCAGGCGAACCCGGCACCGCCCGTCGGCCCCGCGCTCGGCCAGCACGGCGTCAACATCATGGAGTTCTGCAAGGCGTTCAACGCCCAGACGCAGGGCCCGAACGCCGGCCGGATCACGCCGGTCGAGATCAGCGTGTACGAGGACCGCTCGTTCACGTTCATCACCAAGACGCCGCCCGCCGCCGTCCTGATCAAGGAGGCGCTGAACCTCGACAAGGGCTCCGGCGAGCCGAACCGCGCCAAGGTCGGCACGCTCTCTCGCGCGCAGCTCCGCCAGATCGCCGAGACCAAGATGCCCGACCTGAACGCCAACGACGTCGACGCCGCGATGCACATCGTCGCGGGCACCGCCCGCTCGATGGGCGTCGAGGTGGGTGCCTGATGGCCGGCAAGGCATA
The DNA here is from genome assembly GCA_050698235.1 of Gaiellales bacterium. Classification (GTDB taxonomy): domain Bacteria; phylum Actinomycetota; class Thermoleophilia; order Gaiellales; family JAICJC01; genus JAICJC01. Next base: position 8,562 of record JBOHBE010000186.1, on the reverse strand, counting down.
CAGCAACGCGCGCGGCCAGGTCGACCGCGAGCGCCTCTATCCGCCGCTCGAGGCGGTCCGCACCATAAAGGCGCTCTCGACCGCGAAGTTCGACGAGACGGTCGAGATCCACATGCGCCTCGGCGTGAACGTCCGCCACGCCGACCAGCAGCTCCGCGGAACGCTCTTCCTGCCGCACGGCACCGGCCGCTCGGTGACCGTCGCCGTCTTCGCGCAGGGGGAGAAGGCCAAGGAGGCGGAGGACGCCGGCGCCGACCACATCGGCGGCGACGACCTGGCCGCCAAGGTGCAGGAGGGCTTCACCGATTTCGACGTCGCGATCGCGACCCCCGACATGATGGGCACGGTCGGCCGCCTTGGCCGCATCCTCGGCCCGCAGGGGAAGATGCCGAGCCCCAAGGCCGGCACGATCACGTTCGACATCGGGAAGGCCGTGTCCGACATCAAGGCGGGCAAGATCGAGTACCGCACCGACCGCACGGGGATCGTCCACGTCGCGATCGGCAAGAAGTCGTTCGACGAGAAGGCGCTCGTCGAGAACTACGGCGCCGTGCTCGACGAGATCCTGCGGGTGAAGCCGGCCGCCGCCAAGGGCCGCTACATCCGCTCGATCACGATCGCCTCGACGATGAGCCCGGGCATCAAGCTCGATTCGTCGCGCACACGCGACCTGATGGAGGAGACGGCGACGGCCGACTAGAGTTCGCCCGCACACGCGTCCGCGCCAAAGACCGTCGGGGCCCTCCGGGGCTCAAACCGAAAACCCGACCGAGGCCGGTACCAGCGCTCGCCTCAATGGCCTGCCCTGCGTCCGCCTCCAAGGTGGACGCCGCAGAGGAAGACCGGGAGGTGAGAGATGCAGGTTGAACAGAAGCGCAAGGTGGTCGACGAGCTGGCCGAGCGCATCCGCGCCGCCGACTCGATGATCGTCGCCGACTATCGCGGCCTCACTGTCACGCAGATCGCAGACGTCCGCGGCGCGCTCCGCGAGGTGGGCGCCTCGTTCCACGTCGCCAAGAACACGCTCGCGAGAAGGGCGGCCGAGGAGGCCGACCAGCCGCTCCTGGTGGAGATGCTCCAGGGGCCGACCGCCATCGCCTTCGTGACCGAGGACCCGGCGGCGGCCGCCAAGAAGCTCTCGGAGATGGCCCGCCAGACGCGGATCCTGACCGTCCGCGGGGCGGTGATGGAGGGCAACGCGCTCTCCGCCGACGAGGTGCGCCAGCTCGGCGAGCTCCCCTCCAAGGAGGTGCTTCGCGCGCAGGTGGTGGGTGCGGTCGCCTCGCCGATCCAGGGCGCCTACAACGTCCTGGCCGCGCCGCTTCGGGAGTTCCTCGTCGTTCTCGATCAGTACATCGCACAGCGCCAGGCCGCGGAAGCGGCCTAGAGAGAGGAGTACGAGATGCCAGTCACACCAGAGCAGTTGGAGGAGATGTCGGTCCTCGAGCTCGTCGAGCTCAAGAAGTCGCTCGAGGAGCGGTGGGGCGTTTCCGCCGCCGCCGCAGCGCCGGTCATGATGGCCGGGGCCGGGGCCGCCGGAGGCGGCGATGGCGCTGGGGCCGAGGAGGAGAAGACCACCTTCGATGTCGTCCTCACCAGTGCCGGCCAGAGCAAGATCCCGGTCATCAAGGTCATACGCGAGCTCACCGGGCTCGGCCTCAAGGAGGCCAAGGCGGTCGCCGACGAGGCGCCCAAGGCCGTCAAGGAAGGCGTCGCCCGCGACGAGGCCGACCAGATGAAGGCGAAGCTCGAGGAGGCCGGCGCCACCGTCGAAGTGAAGTAGGCGAGTGGTCGCCGCAGGCTCGCGGGGCCGGGTGTCCGGCCCCGCGATCCCGCGCACCGGTAGAATGTGCCTGTGGAAAAGGCGTCCTGCGTACTCCCATACATCGGCCTGCGTGAAAAGGGCGACGACGCCGCCACGCAGGTGACGCAGGTGCTGTTCGCCGATCCGGTCGACGTTTCCCAGCGCACCAACGGCTGGGCGCAGGTGACGCTGGCCGACGGCTACGAGGGCTGGATGCCCGCGGACGGCCTCGGCGAGCCGCTTCCCAAGGACCGCGCGCACGTCGTCGTTGTCCCGCAGGCCGCCGACAGGTACCTCGGCACCTGGCTCCCCGCGCCGGGCCTTCGCACCGAGCCGCTGGCCGCCGCCAGGCGCAAGGCGTCGGGCGAGGCCATCTCGGAGGCGGCGCTGATGTTTCTCGGCGCGCCCTATGAGTGGGGCGGCCTCACGGTCGAGGGCCTCGACTGCTCGGGCCTCGTCCAGGCCGTGCACCGCCGGTTCGGGATGCTCCTGCCGCGCAACGCCGACCAGCAGGAGACGGCCGGCCGCGAGGTGTCGCTCCGCTCGGCCGAGCCGGGCGATCTCGTCTGCTACGGCGACCACATCGCCATCTGGACGGGCGAGGGCCAGATCGTGCACGCCAGCCAGGAGCAGGGGCAGGTCGTCCACGAGGCCCATCCAAAGGATCTGAAGGCGCGCGTCCGCACGGTTCGGCGCGTCTACGAGCCCGAAGACTGATCGCCTACGCCGCCATCGACCTGGGGAGCGGCCACCGGGTCGAGCGGAACGCCGATGCGACCATGCCCGCGGCGAGCACCGTCAAGGTGCTGATCTCGGCGGCGCTCTGGTGCGCCGTCGAGCAGAACGAGCTCGACGCGGGCCGGCGGCTCCTGGCCGGCGAGGCGCCGGCACCCGGCGGCGGGGGCCTCCTCGAGAGCCTCGACCGCGCGACGGCGCTCACGCTCGCCGATCTCGACATCCTGATGCTCGCCGTGTCGGACAATGCTGCCACCAACGCGCTGATCGAGATCGTCGGCATGGCGAGGGCGAACGACCTGGGGGCGCGCCTTGGCCTGACCCGCACGGTGCTGCGGCGCAAGATGATGGACGTGAAGGCGGCCGAGCGCGGCGACGACAACACGACGTCGGCGGGCGACATGGCCGCCCTGATGGCCGAGCTCGGCCGTGCCGAGCAGATCCCGGTTCGGGCGTGCCGGCGGGTCCTGCACGGCCTGGGGCAGTCGCACCACACCGACGTGATCGCCCGCCACCTGGGGGCACCCGGGCGGGTTGTCGCGTGCAAGCAGGGCATGCTCGACACCGTGTTGCACGACATCGCGCTCGTCGAGGACGGGCGCTCGCGAGTGGCGCTGGCGGTGCTGTCGTCGCCGCCCGGTGCAGCCGAGGGCCTCGCCAGGCTGGCCTCGCGGATCCACGCCGCCGTCACCGCTCCCTAACCATCGAGCGCCGCCCGGCGTCATACTCTCGGTCTTCTGGTCCGAGAACTCTCCCGAGGAGGGGGCATGCGAGAACTGATGAGAAGGGTGTTCAAGCTCTCGATCCCGATCGCGGTGATCGCGGTCGCAGCGGGGTGCGGTGGTAGCGGCTCGAGCTCGTCGCCGTCGTCTGGCGGCAGCAGCACGCCCGCCGCGGGGACACCGCAGAAGGGCGGCACCCTCACCATCCTCGCAAGCTCGGCGTTCGGCGTCGCCGACCCGGCCCAGAACTACACGCTCCAGCAGTGGGCCTTCCTGATCGACACCCATGACGGGCTTGTGGCGTTCAAGCGGGTCGGCGGCACGGAGGGAACGCAGATCGTGCCCGACCTCGCCGAGCAGATCCCGCAGCCCACCGACGGCGGCAAGACGTACACCTTCCAGATCCGGAAGGGCATCAAGTTCTCCGACGGCACCACGATGAAGCCGAGCGACTTCGTGACGACCTTCGAGCGCCAGTTCACGGTGCCGGGGCCGACGTCGTTCTACTCCGGCATCGTCGGCACGGACAAGTGCACGGCGAAGAACTGCGACCTGTCGCAGGGTGTCGTCGCCGACGACAGCGCCTCCACGCTGACCATCCACCTGACCGCAGCTGACCCGGAGTTCCTCGACAAGCTCGCGCTGCCGTTCGCATTCGTGGTCCCGGGGAACACGTCGCCGAAGCTGACGGGCAACAACGTGCCGCCGGGCACCGGGCCGTACATGTGGCAGTCGTATGACCCGAACAAGGAAGCGGTGCTCGTCCGCAACCCCAACTTCAAGGTCTGGAACCCCGACGCGCAGCCCGAGGGCTACCCGGACAAGATCGTCGAGAAGTACGGCCTCCAGGTCTCCGATGAGGTGACCGCGGTCGAGAACGACCAGGCGGACGTGGTGTTCGCCGGCGACACGATTCCGTCCGACCGGCTGAACGAGCTCGGAACGCAGTACGCAAGCCAGACGCACGTGAACGCGCTGACGGCCGACTGGTACATGGCGCTCAACACCCAGACGCCACCGTTCAACAACCTGAAGGCCCGGCAGGCGATCAACTACGCGTTCGATCGCGGCGCAGCTGTGAAGCTCGCCGGCGGGTCGTCGCTGGCGGTGCCGACATGTCAGGTCCTGCCGCCGAACTTCCCGGGCTACGTCCAGTACTGCCCGTACACCGCCAATGCGACGTCGGACGGTTCGGGCGCCTGGACGGCTCCTGACTACACCAAGGCGAAGCAGCTCGTCCAGGATTCCGGCACGGCCGGGACGAAGGTGGTCGTGAACACCGACGGGCCGGACAAGCCCTTCGGCGAGCAGATGGTGTCCGACCTGAACAAGATCGGCTACAAGGCCAGCCTCGTCGTGCTGGCCGGCTCGATCCAGTACCCGTTCGTTCAGAACTCCAAGAACAGCGACAAGTGGCAGGTGGCGTGGTCGGCCTGGTATCAGGACTACCCGGCCCCGTCCGACTTCCTGAACGTGCTGCTCGGGTGCGGATCGATCCATCCGAACAGCGACGCCAGCCCGAACATCGCAGCGTTCTGCGACAAGGGCATCCAGGCCAAGATGGACAAGGCCCTGCAGACCGGCGTCACCGACCCTGAGGCAGCGAACCAGCTCTGGGCCGAGGTCGACCATGAGGTGACCGACCAGGCACCGTGGGTCGACATGTACAACCCGAAGCAGATCGACTTCCTGTCGAGCCGAGTTCAGGGGTACCAGTGGAGCCCGCAGTGGTACATCCTGTACGACCAGCTCTGGCTCAAGCAGTAGGAGCGCACGAGGCGGGGCCGTCCCACCAGGGGCGGCCCCGCCTCGATGGTAAGGTGATCGCACATGGCTGAAGTCGCGCTCGAGCCGCAGGCCGGAGTCCCCGATCACGGCCCGGATCCGATCGCCGGGCGGAGCCCGTGGGCGCTCGCCTTCCGCCGCCTTCGCCGCAACCGCATTGCGTTCGCGGCGCTCGTGCTCTTCATCCTGATCGTGCTCTCGAGCCTCGCCGCTCCGCTCTACGCGAACCACATCGCCCACACCAACCCGTTCGAGAACAACGTGAACGGCACGACGATCGTGAACGGGAAGGAGGTGCCGCTCATGGAGCAGGGCGGCGGCGTCCTGAAGCTGGGCGAGACGCCGATCGGCCCCACCTGGGACATCCGCCACTACTTCCTGGGCGCCGATGCCCAGGGCCGCGACGTCATGGCGCGTCTCCTCTACGGCGGCCGGAGCTCGCTCTTGATCGGGATCGGCTCGGCACTGATCGCGTGCCTGATCGCGACCGTCCTCGCGCTGATCGCCGGCTTCTACTCGGGGCTCACCGACTCGCTCCTGTCACGGGTGATGGACATCATCTGGGCGTTCCCGGTGATCCTGTTCGCCATCAGCGTTGGAACCGTGCTCCTGACCGCGCCCAACGGCCTCGAGCTGGGACCGATCCACATCGTCGCGACGAGCCTCTGGCTGCCGACGCTCATCATCGGCTTCATCTACGTCCCGTACGTCTACCGGCCCGTCCGCGGCTCGGTGCTCTCGGTGGTCGAGAAGGAGTTCGTCGAGGCCGCCGTCGCCACCGGCGCGTCGAACCGGCGGCTGATCTTCTCGGAGATCCTCCCGAACGTGATCACCGTCGTCATCGTGCTGATGCCGCTGATGATCGCGACGACGATCCTCACCGAGGCGGCGCTCTCGTTCCTCGGGGTGGGCGTCCAGCCGCCGGGCGCGAGCTGGGGCACGATCATCAGCGACGGCCAGAACCTGCTCTACACCCGGCCGTGGGTGGCGATCGCCCCAGGGATCATGATCGTCCTCACCGTCCTCGCGCTGAACGTGCTCGGCGACGGGATCCGTGATGCCCTCGATCCCCGCGCGAAGCTGCGCGTCGGGGGCTGATGGTCCCGTTCATCATCCGCCGCCTGCTCTGGGCTGCCCTGGTGATGTTCGTCATCACGGTGCTCGTCTTCCTGATCTTCTTCGAGACCCCGGGCGTCGACCCGGCCCGCCAGATCGCGGGCCGAAACCCGTCGCCGCAGGCCCTCACCGAGATCAGGCACCAGTTCGGCCTCGACAGGCCCGTTCCGGTCCGGTACGTCATCATGATGAAGAAGCTCTTCATCACCCGCGACCTCGTGTCGTATTCGAACCAGGGCCAGTCGGTCGTCCCCGAGATCGTCGCCGCGGCTCCGGCGACTCTGTCGCTCGTCTTCGGTGCGGCGATCATCTGGGTGGTGGTGGCCATCATCATGGGCGTGGCCGCGGCGGTGATGAAGGGCAGCGTCTTCGACCCGTTGCTCATGATCCTGGCGCTCATCGGGATCTCGATGCCGGTGTTCTGGCTCGGTGAGGTCATGAACCTTCTGAGCCAGCACGAGTTCCACGACTCGCCCGTCTTCAGCTGGGTGCCCGGGCTGGGCTACACGCCGTTCACGCAGGATCCGCTCCTGTGGTTCCAGGGTCTCGTGATCCCGTGGATCACGCTGTCGGTGCTGTACATCGGCCTCTATGCCCGGGTGCTCCGCGCGAGCGTGCTCGAGGTGCAGAACGAGGACTACGTGCGCACCGCGAGGGCCAAGGGCATCTCCGAGCGCCGGGTGCTCGTGCGCCACACCCTGCGGACGTCGATGATCACGTTCGTCAGCCTGTTCGGTCTGGACTTCGGCGCCCTGGTGGCGGGCGGTGTGCTTCTCACCGAGGTCGTGTTCGGTATCCATGGAGTCGGCTTCCTGGCCTACCAGTCGCTCACCAACCTCGACCTGCCCGTGATCATGGCGACGGTCGTCTACGGCGCGTTCTTCATCGTGCTCGCAAACACGCTGGTCGACATCGCGTACGCCTGGCTCGACCCGAGGATCCGGCTCGCCTGATGTCAGAGCCGCTGCTCGAGGTTAAGGATCTCAAGGTCTCGTTCCGGACCGAGGACGGCATCGTCCGCGCGGTCGACGGCGTCAGCTTCTCGATCGCGAAGGGCGAGGTGGTGGGCATCGTCGGGGAGTCGGGCTCCGGCAAGAGCGTCACGATGATGTCGGTCATGCGGCTCATCATCGACCCGAACGCGGTGTTCGAGGGCCAGGTCATCTACAAGGGCCGCGATCTGATGAAGGTCGGCCAGGACGCGATGCGGGAGGTCCGCGGCGCGGAGATCGCGATGATCTTCCAGGACCCGATGACCTCGCTCAACCCTGTTTACCGGGTCGGCTGGCAGATCGCCGAGCAGATCCGCGAGCACGAGGGCAGCACCAAGGCGCAGGCCAACAACCGGGCGATCGAGCTCCTCGGCGCCGTCGGGATCCCCAACCCGAAGCAGCGGGTCAACGACTACCCGCATCAGTTCTCGGGCGGCATGCGCCAGCGGGTGATGATCGCGATGGCGCTCTCGTGCAACCCCGACCTCCTGATCGCCGACGAGCCGACGACAGCGCTCGACGTCACGATCCAGGCCCAGATCCTCGAGCTGATCGGGCGGCTCAGGGCCGACTTCGGCTCCGCGGTCGTTCTCATCACCCATGACATGGGGGTCGTCGCCGACGTCGCCGACCGCGTCATGGTCATGTACGCGGGCAGGGCCGTCGAGCGCGGATCGAAGCACGACCTCTTCTACGACCCCCAGCACCCGTACACATGGGGGCTGCTCGGCTCGATCCCGCGGCTCGACCGGCCGAAGCCCGAGCGGCTGACGGCGATCCAGGGCACGCCGCCCTCGCTGATCAACCTGCCCACGGGGTGCAGCTTCGGGCCGCGATGCCCGCAGCGGTTCGATCGCTGCGTCGAGGTGCCCCCGCTCGAGGACCGCCTGCGAAACGGTCACCTCGACGCCTGCTTCCTCGAGCCGGAGACGAAGCGCAGCCGGCGCGAGGCGACGATCCACCCCGAGCTCCAGTCGGAGTCCGCATGAGCCAGAACGGCCAGGCGCTGCTCCACGCCGAGGGTGTGCGCAAATACTTCCCGATCAAGAAGGGCATCGTCATCCAGCGCGAGATCGCCCGCGTCCACGCCGTCGACGACGTGTCGTTCGACATCCGCGCGGGCGAGACGCTTGGGCTCGTCGGCGAGTCCGGGTGTGGCAAGTCGACGCTTGGCCGCTGCATCGTCCGGCTGCACGAGCTGACCGACGGGAAGATCGAGTTCGAGGGCCGCGACATCTCGGGCCTCTCGCGCCGCGACCTGCGGCCCGTCCGGCGCGAGATGCAGATGGTGTTCCAGGATCCGTACGCGTCGCTCAACCCGCGTAAGCGCGTCGGCTCGATCATCTCCGACCCGCTGCGCATCCACGGCCTCGGCGACGGCAAGCAGGTGCGGGCCCGCGTGCAGGAG
>JBOHBE010000185.1:0-3361 GCA_050698235.1 Gaiellales bacterium | reverse complement strand
GTGCGCGGCGACGAAGTCGCCCACGGCGTCGCCCCCGAACTTCTCGGCGGCGGCCCGCGCCAGCTCCCAGGCGACCGCGGCCTCGGCGACGACCGCTGCGGCGGGGAGGACGGTGACGTCGCTGCGCTCGACGTGGGCCTGCTGCGGTTCGTGGCTCCCAAGCTCGACGCTCGCCAGCGGGCGCATCAGCGTCGGCAGCGGCTTCCAGATCGTTCGCACCACCAGCTCGGCGCCGTTCGTCATCCCACCCTCGAGGCCACCGGCCGTGTCTGTCCGGCGGTGGTAGCCCTTCTCGCCGGAGTGGTAGATCTCGTCGTGCACGCGCGAGCCGCGCCTGGCCGAGCTGGCGATGGCGTCGCCGATCTCGACGCCCTTGGCCGACTGGATCGAGAGCATCGCGGCGGCAATCCGCCCGTCGAGGCGCGCGCCGCCCTCGACGTAGGAGCCGAGGCCGGGCGGGACGCCGTACGCGCGCACCTCGGTCACGCCGCCGAGCGTGTCGCGGTCGCGCTTGGCCGCCTCGATCTCGGCGATCATCGCCGTCTCGGCGTCGGGGTCGATACATCGCACCGGGGAGCGCTCGGCCCGCTCGAGGTCGGACGCTGAGAGCCAGGCCGGCGGCGTGGCACGCACGGATCCCACCTGGAGCACGTGCGAGCGCACCTCGATCCCGACGGCCCGGATCAGGGCCTTGGCGACGGCGCCGGCAGCGACGCGTCCAGCCGTCTCGCGGGCGCTCGCTCGCTCGAGCACGTTTCGGACATCCTCGTGGCCGTACTTCAGCACTCCCGGCAGGTCGGCGTGCCCGGGCCGCGGAAGCGTCACCGGCTTCCCCCGCCAGCCGTACTCCTCGAGCGCCTCGGCGTCGACCGGCCAGGCGCTCATGGGCGCCGTCCAGTTCTTGTGGTCGCGGTTCTGGATGAAGAACGCCAGCGGGCTTCCGATCGTGCGGCCGTGGCGCAGGCCGCCCCGCGGGTCGACGTCGTCCTGCTCGAGCTGTTGGCGTGGGCTGCGCCCGTAGCCGGCCTGGCGGCGGGCGAGGTCGCCCTGGATCAGCTCGTGGTCGAGCTCGAGGCCGGCCGGGAGCCCGCTGATGACGACGGTCAGACCGGGCCCGTGTGATTCCCCGGCCGTGACGTAGGAGAGCGGCATCCGGCCTGGGAGCCTAACCGCAGAGCCGCCTATCCGAGCATGTACCAGTTCCAGATCTGCTCGCCCCACATCAGGCCCACCACCGCGCCGAAGGCGAGGAAGGGGCCGAAGGGGAAGCCGATCTTACGCGCGCGGAGGCCCTTCACGAGGAGCAGTCCGAGCGCGGGAACGAGCGAGAGCGAGAACGCTGCGAGGAGGGCGACGCCGACGTACTTGCCGAGCGCGAGCCCGATCATGAGCATCATCTTCACGTCGCCGAGCCCCATCCCCTTTGGCGACACGACCCACGCGATGCCCAGGAAGAGGAAGCCGGCCAGGCCGCCGATCAGGAGCTCGGCCCAGCGGTCGGGCTGGGCGGCGACGGCGACGACGTAGACGAGGACCGCTCCGGGCAGGTTGATCGCATTCGGGATGATGCGGTGCTTCAGGTCGATCGCCGATGCCGGGACGACCAGCGCCGTGAGCAGGAGCGCAGGAGCGAGCTCCGGCTGAAGGCCGATGTGCACGGTCAGCACCGCGAACAGCGCCGCGGTGATCCCCGCGACGATCCACCTGCGGCGCGCGGAGGGCGCGGTGCCCTCACCCGTCGGGAAGCGCTGGATCAGCCATTCCATCGGCCAGCCGAGCGCGAAGCCGGCGCCTGCGAGGGGGAGAACGAATTCCATGCCCGGACTATCGGCCGCTCGGGCCTCGGCCTGTAGGCTCCGGCGCGCATGCCGGACGTGATCGTGATCGGCGGAGGGGTGGTCGGCACGACGACGGCGTGGCAGATCGCCGCGGCGGGGGCGGAGGTGGCGCTCCTCGAACGCGGCGCGCTGGCCTCGGGCGCGACCGGCAAGAGCCAGGGCCTCGTCCTGCCTCCCGATCACGAGGAGCTCGTCCCGCTGTGGCGCGAGAGCCTCGCCCTCTACGGCCGGCTCGCCGACGAGCGGGAGTTCGGCTTCGACCGCGAGCCGGTCGGGACGCTGCTTCTTGCCACGAACGAGGCCCAGCTCGCCCTGCTCGACACCGTGCCACACGCGGGCGAGCGCCTCGACGCGGCGGGTGTCGCCGCGGACGAGCCGGGGCTCGCGCCGGGGATGGCGGGCGGCCTCCTGCTCGCCGAGGGGCGACGGTCGGACCCCGGAGCCCTGGCGGCTGCCGCGGCGGCCGAGGCCCGTGCGGCTGGTGCCGAGATCTCGGACCACGTAGAGGTGAAGCGGCTCGTCAAGGGAGGCGTGATCACCGACGCCGGCCGGATCGACGCCCCGATGGTCGTGCTCGCGGCGGGCGCCTGGTCACGGCCGCTGGCCCGGATGCTCGGACACGAGGTCGAGGTGCGCCCGGTGCGGGGCTGGATCGCGCTCGTCGCTCCGGGCCCGCAGGTGCTGCGGCACGTCGTCTACGAGGCCGAATACACCCCTGCGATGGCGCCCGTTCCGGGCGGACCGGTCACGCTCGCCGAGCTGGCCGCGGGCGACCTCGCGGAGCGCGGCGCGCCGCCTGTCCATGCCCTGGGCATCCACCAGAATGCCGACGGCACGGTCGTCGTGGGCGCGTCGCGGTCGGCGGCGCTGCACGAGGGCGCGGAGAGCATCGGGGGCCTGCGCGGGAACGCGCTCCGGGCGTGCGCGATGGTGCCGGCGATCGCGGATCGGGAGGTCGTTGCCACCTGGACCGGCCTTCGGCCGTTCTCGCACGACGGCCTGCCGTACATCGGGCATCTCGACGAGGGCCTCGTCGTGTGCGCCGGGCACGGCAGCGAGGGGATCCTGACCGGCGCCGGCTCGGGCAGGCTGGCGGCCGAGCTCGCGCTCGGGCGGCTGCCGTTCACCGATCCGGGGCCGTTCCGCCCGGACCGCGGCTAGAGCCGGGCGCCTCGGCGCATCGCGTCGACAGGCGCCGCCCGGCCGGTGAGGAGCTCGAACGCGTAGATCCCCTGGCCGACGAGCACCTCGAGCCCGTCGACGACGCGCGCGCCCTGCTCTCGCGCCGCCGTGCACAGCGGCGTCTCGGCGCCGTCGCCGCGATAGGCCAGATCGACGACGGTCATGCCCGGTTCGAGCAGACTCGTATCGATCGGCACTGAAACATGTGTACCAGGTACAGGTGTTTCACGCTGGCCGAGGGGGGTGGCATTCACGACCAGCGCCGCCGCGCGCGGCGGGGGCCAGGGGACGACATCGCCGAGCGCGGCGGCGGCGTCCGGCCGGCGGGCGCTCACCGCCAC
>JBOHBE010000184.1:0-2583 GCA_050698235.1 Gaiellales bacterium | reverse complement strand
CGCCCAGCCCGTCGACGCGCGCCCTCCGCAGCGGCCGGCGGCGGCTGCTGGCGCTCGCAAGCGGCGACGCCGAGGCGCTCCTCGCCCTCGAGGGCGAGCCGCTCCAGGTGGCGATGACTCCGGCCGTGCCGCTGCGCCAGCGCGGCCGGCGCCGCGGTGCCGGTCTGCCGGTCGCCGCCAGCGCGAACGTGGCCCTCGCCGTCACGGCCGGCGGCTTCGACGTCGTCCACGTCCACGAGCCGCTGCTTCCGGGGCTCGCAACGGCCGCCGTGCGCCACGCGCCGGGGCTCGTCGTCGCGACGTTCCACTCGGCCGACACCCGCGCGATGGCCTACCCGGTCGGCGACCGGGCCCGCGACCGCTACCGGGCGCGGATCGACGCGCTCATCGCGACGTCGGAGCAGGCGGCGGCTGCCGCCACGCCCATCTACCCCGGTGAGTACACGATCATCCCCGCCGGGGTCTCGGAGCAGTTCGAGCCCGGGAGCAAGCAGGGCACGCAGATCGCGGCCGAATGGTCGAGCGAGGGCCGCCCTGCCCTGCGCGCGCTGGTCAAGGCCGTGGCGGCCACGCCCGCGCTCGAGCTCGTCCTGGTCTGGAGCCGGCACACCCGCCGGCCGATGCGGCCGTACGTCCCGGCGGCCGCGCGCGGCCGGGTGCACGTGCGAAGCCCCAAGGACACGGCCGAGCGGGCCGCCGCAATCCGTGACGCCGACGTGTTCGTCGCGGCTCCCGGCGGCGACGACGACCTGGCGTGGGAGGCGCGGGCCTCGGGGTGCGCGGTCGTCTCGGCGCTTCCGTCCGGGACGCTCGAACCGCCCGATCCCGGCCTCGGGTACGCCGCCGAGCAGCCGGCGCTGGCCGCGGCGGCCGCCGCGCGCCTCATCGAAGACACGGCGCTCCGTGACGACATCTCGGGGCGGAGCCGGGCGGCCTCGGCCGAGCGCAGCTTCACGGCCGTTGCGCGGCAGCTCGAGGAGGTCTATGCCGGCCTGGGCAAGAAGCGGCGCGTGCACCCGCGGACGCCGCTCGGCGATCGCGCGCCGATCCTGGCCGACCTGCACATGCACACGAGCCATTCCCACGACTGCGCGACCGACCCGGCGGCGCTGCTCGACCACTGCATCGCCCAGGGGCTCGGCGCGGTTGCGATCACCGACCACAACGAGGTCTCGGGCGCGCTCGAGGCGGCGAGTCTCGGGAAGCCGATCACGGTGATCGTCGGCGAGGAGGTGAAGACCTCCCAGGGCGAGGTGATCGGCCTCTTCCTCAACGAGCGGATCGAGCGCGGGATGTCGATGGACGAGACGATCACTGCGATCCAGGACCAGGGCGGCCTCGTCTACATGCCGCACCCGTTCGACCGGATGCACACGATCCCCGACCCGGCCACCCTCCTTCGGGTGCTCGATCGCATCGACATCTTCGAGGTCTACAACTCGCGGCTGCTGTTCGACGCCTTCAACGACGACGCGATGCGCTTCGCAGCCAAGTACAACCTGATCCAGGCCGCCGGCTCCGACGCGCACGTCCTCCCGGGCATCGGAACGGCGCTGAACCAGATCCCCGCGTTCGAGGGCCCGGAGGAGTTCCTGCTCGCGATGCGCCAGAACCAGATCGTCCGCCGCCCGAAGAGCCTCCTGTATCTTCAGGGGCTGAAGTGGGTCCAGAGCGTGAGCAGGTAGAGGCATCGGGCGCTCGTCGCCGAATACGGCGGTGGGTGAACGTGGCCGAGGACCAGATCTACGAGCGCTATCAGGCGAAGGCGATCGCCGAGACCAACGCCCTCGGGCACGACATCGCCGAGTGGCTCCGCGAAGCGCACCCCGGCGCCGCACCGGTGCTGGGGACGGGCCATCCGCTGGCCGACATCCTGCTCCTGAAGTACGCCCCGCTTCCCGCGGAGGCGCAGGAGGGCGTCGCATTCTTCGGCCGCGCCGGCCAGGCGATCCTGAAGAGCCTGCAGCGGCTGCGCATCGATCCCCTGATGCTCTACGGCACGGCCTGCCTCAAGGCGGCCATCGACCCCGACGACGACGATCTCGGCCAGTCCCGGGCGTGGCTCACCCGCGAGCTGCACATCACCCAACCGCGCATCGTGGTGACGCTCGGCGAGGACGCGCGCGCGTTTCTCGACTCGATCGCGTTCCCCCTGTCGTCCCCATGCGACGGCCCGGTCGGCGCGATCGGCCGCTTCACGCCGACGATCGAGACGCTGGCGGTGCCCGACATCGACCGCTGTCTGGACGACTCCGCCTCGAAGCAGGCGTTCTGGGACGCGTTCAAGGTGCTCGGCACCTGGTACGAGAACCTGCCGCCCTACTAGCGTTTGGGCCATACTCCGCCGGATGGCTGAGCGGCACATCGTGGCGATGGGTGGCGGCGGCTTCCTCATGGAGGGGGCGGAGTCGCTGCTCGACGCCTATGTGCTCTCCCTGACCGACCGGCCCAACCCGCGCATCTGCTACCTGGGGACGGCGATGGGCGACGCCGCGGCGGACATCGTCGCCTTCTACCGCGCCTTCCCGCTCGAGCGAGCCGACGCGAGCCACCTGGCGCTCTTCGCGCGCGACGGGCGCGACC
>JBOHBE010000183.1:0-10657 GCA_050698235.1 Gaiellales bacterium | reverse complement strand
TCGCTGTTCAGTATACTGAACACAGCTCGCCGGCCTCCCCGGCATCCACGACCCGGCGGGGGCCGTAGACTCGAACCATGATCGAGTGCGCTGAATGCGGGCAGGGAAACCCGGACGGGGCGCGGTTCTGCAACCTGTGTGGAGCGCCGCTCGCCGCGGGCACGGGAGCTGCCCGCGAGGTGCGGAAGACGGTCACCGTCCTCTTCTGCGACGTCGTCGGTTCGACGGCGCTCGCAGAGCGGTCGGATCCCGAGGTGATGCGTGGCGTCATGGCCCGGTTCTACGCGGCTGTGCGCGCGCCCGTCGAACGCCACGGCGGGACGGTCGAGAAGGTGATCGGCGATGCCCTCATGGCCGTCTTCGGCATCCCGACGGTGCATGAGGACGACGCGCTGCGGGCGCTCCGGGCTGCGCTCGAGATGCGCGACGCGGTACGCGAGATGGGCGAGATCCAGGCCCGGATCGGGGTCAACACCGGCGACGTGCTCGCCCGCGATCCGACCCAGGGTGAGTCCCTCGTGGTCGGCGACGCTGTGAACGTCGCGGCCCGCCTCGAGCAGGCGGCCGAGCCGGGAGAGGTGCTCGTCGGCGAGGCGACCTGGGCGCTCGTCGGGCACGCCGCCCACGGCGAGCAGGTGGCGTCGATCGCCGCGAAGGGCAAGCGCGAGCCGGTTGCCGCCTGGCGGCTCGAGGGCGTCGACCCCGAGGCGCGCGGACAGCGCCGCCGTCTCGACCTGCCGATGATCGGCCGCGATGCCGAGCTCGACCTCCTGCGCTGGGCGCTCGACCGGGCGAGCCGGGCTCAGCGGCCGCACCTCGTCACGGTGGTCGGGCAGCCGGGGATAGGGAAGTCGCGGCTCGTCTCGGAGCTTGGTCGCATGGGCGACGGGCTCACCGTGCTGACCGGCCAGTGTCGTGCGATCACGGAGTCGTCGTCTCTCGAGCCGCTGCTCGAGGTGGCGCGCGCCGCGATCCCGGGCGATCGAAGCGCCTCCGAGGGGATCGCCCAGATCATGGGCGGCGACGAGGACGCCGACGCGGTCGCGGCGTGCCTTCGCGAGGGCGCCGGCGCCCCCGACGTCGCCTGGGCGGTGTCACGCCTCGTCGGGGTGCTCGCCGCGACGCAGACCGTGGTCGTCGTGCTCGAGGACGTGCATTGGGCGAGCGGCCTCCTCCTCGACGTCGTCGAGCAGCTCCTCGGCGACAGCCGCCGGCGAGCGCTCCTGGTCGTGTGCACCACCAGGCCCGAGCTCGCGGACCGGCGGCCGGGCTGGGGGGCCGGGGCCAACACCGTCTCGGTCGGGCTGGAGCGCCTCGACGACACCGAGACGCGGCGCCTGCTCACGTACGCGAGCCCCGGCCTCGGCGACGAGCAGGCCCGGCAGATCATCGACGCGGCCGAGGGCAACCCGCTCTTCGCCGAGCACCTGGCGGCCCTCGTCGGCGGCGAGATGGCGCCCGCCGGCCTGCCCCGGTCGCTCCAGGTCCTCCTCGCTGCCCGCCTCGAGGCGCTCCCGGAGCCGGAGCAGGAGGTCGTCGGCGTCGCGGCCGTCGTCGGCAGGGACTTCGCCGTCGGCGCCGTCGAAGCGATGGTCGGCCGGCCGATCGAGGCTGAGCTCGACCGCCTCGTCCAGCGGGAGCTCACCGAGCGCACCGCGCCGGGCCGGGCCCGGTTCGGTCATGCGCTCCTCCAGGACGCGGCGTACGGCCTCCTGCCGAAGCTGCGCAGATGCGAGCTCCACGTCGGCCTGGCGCACTGGCTCGCCGACCGCGGTGCGAGCGATGCCGAGGTCGGCGACCACCTCGAGCACGCCTACCGGCTCCGCACCGAGCTCGAGCTCCTTGACGACGAGACGGCTCGGCTGGGTGGCGAGGCCGGGGCTCGCCTGGCGGCCGCAGGCCGGCGAGCCGATGCGATGGGCGATCCGCGCCGCGCGCGCTTCCTCCTCGACAGGGCCCTGGTCCTGCTGCCCGAGCGGAGCACCGAGCGCGCCGCGGCACTGGTCGAGCTGGCGGCCGCAGGCTGGAACCTGCTCCAGCGGGAGGAGCTCAGCACCCTGCTCTCGGAGGGGGCAGACCTCGCCGCCGAGTTCGGGACGCGGGCCGTCGAGCTCCGGGCGCGGCTTCTCCTCCTCGGCGCGGTGCCGGAGGACGCACCCGGTTACATGGACGAGCGCGAGACGATCGTCCAGACGAACGCCGCCCTCGCCGAGCTCGAGGTGATGGATGCACCGCGCGTCGTCGCGACGGCGCTCAGCGCCCGCGGAGAGGCCGAGTGGTGGCTCGGGCAGGCGGCGGCGGGGGTCGAGTCGGTGCGCCGGGCGATCGCCGTCTCGCGCGAGGCCGACGAGGACTCGGTCTGGGCGATCGCAACGCTCGCCGGGGCGATCGTCGACTCGCCGATGCCCGTCTCGGACGGCGAGCAGCTCCTGGGTGGGCTGATGGCCGACCTCGGCATCCGGCCGACGGTCAGGTCCGAGCTGATGCAGGGTCAGGCGATTCTGGCCCTTCTGCGGGGCGACGACGCCGAGGCATGGAGGCTGTTCGGCGTCGTCGAGGAGATCGAGCAGGATCTCGGCCGGAACCGGACGTGGCGCCTGGCCCAGAACCGCCAGCGGATGCTCCTCCGAGCGGGCCGGTTCGAAGAGGCGCGGCCCGTTCTGGCGGCGATGGTCGAGGAGTACGAACGTCGCGGGATGCTCGCGAGCGCCACGGCCATGCACGCGTGGCTGGCGCTCGTCGAGGTCCGGCTGGGGAGCGTCATGGCGGCGGGCATCGCCGCCCATACGGTCCTCGACCGATTGGCGACTGCCGGCGCGTACGAGGCGCCGGCGCGCGCCCACCTCGCGCTGTCGGAGGTGGGCCTCGCGTCGGCTGATGTGGACGGTGCCGTCAGCGCCGCGCGTCAGGCCGCCGACATCGCCGCGACCGGCGACTGGCTGATCCTGAACGCCGAGGCTCGCCTCGGGCTGGCGCGAGCCCTGGCAGCCGCCGGCGACCCGCCCGGTGCCGAGTCGCACGCGCGCGCGGCGCTCGAGATGTACAGGACGAAGGAGTACGCGCTCGGAGCGGCGGAGGCCGAGGCGTTCCTCCGGCCGCTCGTCGCGACGAGCGCCTGAGAGGCTCAGCGGTAGCGGTAGACGGCCACGTAGTCGATCTGAAGCGCGACCCGCCGCGGCGTCGACGAGTTCGGCATCACGCCGGTGAAGCCGTTCGTCCCCGTGTTGGTCTGCATGACCATGTGCATCGGCGAGGACGGGATGTGGTTTCGGAAGTTCGCCCACCGCCGCCCGTCGAGCTTGACGGTGATCCGGCCGGGTATCCACGAGAGCCTCATCGTGTGCCACCTCGTGAAGTTCGCCCGGACGCGGGCGTGCACCCGCGTGCCGCCGTAGTGCAGCGTCGCAGTCTCGATGCGGCGCTTCCCGCCCTTGTCGGACGACTGCTCGGCCCAGTCGACGACCGTGCCGCTGCCGCTCGGGCGCAGCGCGACGTCCATGCCGACGCCGACACCCTTCTTCATCCTGAAGCGAAAGACCCAGCGGCCGTACGTCTGGTTCACCAGGCGCGCCATCGAGACGCCGCCGGAGACCCACTGGCCACCGTATCGGGAGTCCTTGTACGTGCGGATCCGTAGCGCGCCGTGCTTGGAGACGACGTGCGACGGCGCCCAGCGCGAGTCCTTGCAGCAAGTGGGCACGCCGTCGTAGAGCGTCCAGGTGTGCGGCTTCAGGCGGTGCCTGAACTGCTGGTAGAAGACCCTGTGGGAGAAGTTCGCCGACGCTGCCGCCTGGGAGGCGAAGAGCAGTGTGGCGAACATGGCGACGACGATTGCCGCCGCGGAGACTCGGCGCGTTCCGGGCATGTCGGTGATCATCGGCCAGATCGCGGCCGAACAACTGCATCCCGGCGGGATTCTCACAAGGTTCTTAATCCCCGTTTACATAGATCCTGGAAGACCGGGCGGGCGGCGTAGAGTTCGACCTGGCTCCTGTGACCGCAGATCCTGCATCTTCGCGCGCCGTCCTCATCACCGGGTGCTCGTCCGGGATCGGTGCGGCGACCGCCCGGCGCCTGGCCGCGAGCGGGTGGGATGTGTGGGCCGCGGCGCGCCGCCCCGAGACGTTGGATGACCTGCGTGCGGCCGGATGCCGCACGCTCGCGCTCGATGTGACCGACACGGCGTCGATGGCCGCCGCCGTCGCGGTCGTCGAGGCCGAGCACGGCGCGGTCGAGGCGCTCGTCAACAACGCGGGCTACTCCCAGTCCGGCGCGTTCGAGGCCGTCCCGATGGAGCGCGTGCGCGCCCAGTTCGAGACGAACGTCTTCGGCCTGGTCGAACTGACCCGCCTCGTCCTGCCCGGGATGCGCAGGCGGCGGGCCGGGCGGATCGTGAACCTGAGCTCGATGGGCGGCCGGCTGGTGTTCCCGGGCGGCGCTTTCTACCACGCCACGAAGCACGCGGTCGAGGCGCTGAGCGACGCGCTGCGGTTCGAGGCGCGCGGCTACGGCATCCACGTCGTCGTGATCGAGCCGGGGCTCATCCGGAGCCGGTTCGGCGACGCGGCGGCGGCCTCGATCGAGACCCGGCCCGAGGTCGGGACGGAGTACGACGCGTTCAACGCGGCCGTGGCGAAGGCGACGCGCGAGTCGTACGAGCGCGGGCTCGCCGCCCGCCTTGCCGGCTCTCCCGACGACGTCGCGCGGGCGATCGAGCGGGCACTCACCGCCCGCCGCCCGAAGCCGCGCATCAAGGTCGGCTCGTCCGCCCGGGTGCTCCTGGCGCAGCGGCGGTGGTCGAGCGACCGGGCCTGGGACTGGTTCCTGCGCCGCAGCTTCCCCTCGCCCGGCGCCCGCCGCCCTTGACTACGCTGCTCTGAGTCTCAACGGAGGGAGCTTCCTCATGTGCCGGTCAATCCGCCCGCTTCACAACTACGACCCGCCCACCAGCGCCAAGGAGGTGGACGAGGCCGCGCTCCAGTTCGTGCGCAAGATCACCGGCATGCGCCAGCCCGCGCGCGACAACCAGGAGGCGTTCGACCGTGCGATCGCAACCATCTCGGACGCGTCGAACCGCCTGCTTGAGGAGCTGGTCGCCCACGGCCCGCCGCGGAGCCGCGCCAGGGAGATCGAGAAGGCCCGCGAGCGCGCCGCCGTCCGCTTCGCCGCCCCGGCGGCCTGACGGGTGGAGCAGCGCCAGCTCGGCCTCAGCGGACTCACCGTGCCGGCCGTCGGGATGGGCACGTGGCAGACGTTCGACGTCCGCGGCGACGAGGCCGAGCGGAGCGCTCGCGGGGTCGTCGACGCCGCGATCACCGCCGGGACGACGCTCTTCGACAGCTCGCCGATGTACGGCGAGGCCGAGCGCGTCCTCGGTGCGGCCCTCGACGGGCGGCGGAACGACGTCCTCGTCGCGACCAAGGTCTGGACCGACGACGACGACGCGGCCGGCGCGCAGATCGAGAACGCCCTTCGCTGGTACGGCGGCTGCATCGACCTCTACCAGGTGCACAACCTGGTCGCCGCACCGCGGCGGCTCGCGACGCTCGAGCGGCTCCGCGACGAGGGCAAGGTGGCCGTGATCGGCGCGACGCACTGGCAGGCGAGCCGCTTCGACGACCTCGAAGCGGTCATGCGCAGTGGCCGCATCGGGGCGATCCAGGTGCCCTACAACCCGGTCGAGCGCGACGTCGAAAAGCGCGTCCTGCCGCTCGCGGAGGAGCTCGGGATCGGCGTGGTGCTGATGCGGCCCTTCGCGCAGGGCGAGCTCCTCGAGCGCCCGCCGGCACTCGACACGCTGGAGCCGCTCAGGCCGTTCGGCGTCCGGACATGGGCACAGGCGCTGCTGAAGTGGATCCTGAGCGACCCCCGCTGCCATGTCGCGATCCCGGCCACCTCGCGGCCCGAGCGGGCGTCCGAGAACGCGGCGGCGGGATCGCCGCCCTGGTTCGGCCCTGAGGAGCGAGACCTGGTCGCCCGGCTCGCGACCTAGATGCGGATCGACCGGGTCGACACGTACGGCACCGAGTGGGTGGCGTTCGTGCGCGTCCGGACCGACGACGGCGCCGAGGGCTGGGGACAGGTGGCGCCCTACAACGCCGACGTCACGGCCGAGGTGTTGCACCGGCAGGTCGCCCCGCATGCGCTCGGGATGGACCCGCTCGACCCCGAGGCCGTGGCGGCCCGCGTGCTCGACGCCGAGCACAAGTTCCCCGGCTCGTATGTCTGCCGGGCGCTGGGCGGAGTCGACACGGCGCTCTGGGATCTGCGGGGCCGCCTGGAGGGCGTGGGGGTGAGCGAGCTTCTGGGAGCGCCCGCCGGCCCGATCGACGCCTACGCGTCGAGCATGCGCCGCGACATCGCGCCGGTGGACGAGGCGCGGCGCCTGGCCGAGCTGCGAGAGCGCGACGGCTTCACCGCGTTCAAGATCCGCGTCGGGCGGGAGTGCGGGCACGACGCAGACGAGTGGCCCGGCCGGTCCGAGGCCGTCGTTCCGGCGGTGCGGGCTGCGGTCGGCCCCGACGCGCGGCTTCTGGTCGATGCGAACAGCTGCTACACGCCGGCTCGGGCGATCGAGGTCGGGCGGTTCCTCGAGCAGCACGGCGTGATCCACTTCGAGGAGCCGTGCCCGTACTGGGAGCTCGAGTGGACCGCCGAGGTGGCGGCGGCGCTCGACCTTGACGTCGCCGGCGGCGAGCAGGACTGCCTGCTCTCGAGCTGGCGGCACATGATCGACCGACGCGCGGTCGACATCGTGCAGCCCGACGTCTGCTATGTCGGTGGCTTCACGCGCGCCCTGGCCGTGGCCGGGATGGCGGCGGAGGCCGGCCTGCCCTGCGTCCCGCACTCGGCCAACCTGTCGCTCGTGACCGTGTTCGCGCTCCACCTGCTCGCGGCCGTGCCCAACGCCGGCCCCTACGTCGAGTACTCGATCGAGGGCCCCGACTACTACCCGTGGCAGGACGGCCTCTTCACGCCCGCCCTCGGGGTGGTCGACGGCCGGGTCGCGCCGCCGGACGGGCCGGGGTGGGGCGTCGAGATCTCGCGGGCGTGGCTCGACGGTGCGCAGCACCGCACCACGGCGACCTAGCTCATCTCGCGCGCGAACTCCTCGAGCTGCCGCTCGATGTGGTGGCCGGGCAGGTCGTGGTCGGAGTACGGGTACACCGCTATCTCCTTCGGCGCGGCGATCGCGTTGTACGCCGCGAAGACCGACGACGGAGGGCAGACGGCGTCCATGAGCCCGACGCTCACCGAGCAGCGCGCGGTGATCCGCGGAGCGAGCACCGCGTTGTCGACGTAGCTGACGGTACGCAGTGCGGTCGCCAAATGCTCGTGGTGCTGGGCGAGGTAGTCCACGAGCTCTGAGTAGGGCTTCTCCGCGGTGATGGTGATCGCGTGCTCGATGTCGGCCAGGAACGGCATGTCGGCCTGGCACAGCCGCACCATGCTCGGCACGAGCGCGGCGCTCGCGAGCGAGAGGCCGCCGCCCTGGCTGAAGCCAGAGACGCCGATGCGCCCGGAGTCGACGCGTGGGTCGGCCGCCGCCGTCTCGACCGCGCGGACGGCGTCGACGTAGAGGCGGCGGTAGTAGTAGCTGCGCGGGGCGAGGATGCCACGCGTCATGACCCCTGGGGTCTCAGGGCCGGAGTCGCCGGCGCCCGGATCGCCGGTGGCGCCCGCCGACCACGTCCCGCCCTGGCCGCGCGTGTCGACGACGAGCTCGGCGAAGCCCGCGGCCGCGTACAGGGTGTGCTCGGCCGGGAGGCCGCGGCCCCCGCCGTAGCCGATGAAGGTGACGCGGCAGGGGACCGGCGCGGTCGCCGCTCGGGGACGCAGGAACCAGGCCCTGACGGGATGGCCGGCCGCCCCCGAGAACGTGACGTCGAAGACCTCGAGGGGCCCGTACGCGTCCGCCTTGTAGGGCTCGAACGTCGCCGGGGTCGCGATGTCGCGCGCCTCGCGGATCGCGTCGTCCCAGTAGGCGTCGAGGTCGTTCGGCGCCACGGTGGCCGAGCGGTACTCGCGGAGCTCGTCGAGCGGGAGGTCGAATTGCGGCACAGCACGAGCCTACAGCTCGCCGTTGTCCACTGTGACGAAAGCCGAGAGCGGGATCGGCGGCAGCTCAGGCGCGCGCCGTCCGTCGTCGGGGTGCGAGAAGGGCACCCGGCCGTACCGGACGCGGAGCACGTCGCCGTCGGCCTCGACCCAGCCGCCGTACGGCTCGCAGGCGTCCTCGCTGACGCCGCCGGAGTAGCCGGCGAGCGCCTCGTTGATCGACTCGACGAGCGCCTCGATCGCCTGGTCGAGCGGGAGCTCGTCGAGGAAGTGGACGCCCACGGGCCAGTGGTGCCCGACGCTCGGCGAGCGCACGTCCCAGGCCCAGCCCTTCGTGGGCCAGAAGGTCGGAAGCGTTGCGGCGATGCGCTCGTCGAGCAACCGCGTTAGAGCCTCGTTGTCGATGTGCACGCCCACTCCTGCACGATAACGGACGGCGCGTAACGCATCTCGTGACGGGGAGACAGAGGCACGTCAACGTCATCGAGTCACGGAGGAACGATGTCCCGCACCGAGAGCTCACCCCGCGCCGTGTACGTCCAGACCAACGAGGCCGGCGCAAACCGGCTCGTCGCCTTTGCCCGTGCGGCCGATGGATCGCTATCGTCGCTCGGATCGTTCCCGACCGGCGGTGCCGGCGACGGCGTCGCCCACCTGACCTCGCAGGGGTCGGTCGTCATCACCGGCGACGGCGAGCACGTGCTCGTCACGAACGCCGGAAGCGGTGACATGAGCCTGTTCGCCGCATCCCAGGCCGGCCTCACGCTGGTGGATACGGTGCCCACCGGCGCGGCGCCGAAGAGCGTTGCCGAGCACGACGGCCTTGTCTACGTTCTGAACACCGGCGCGCCGTCGCTGGCCGGCTTCCGGATCGCCGGCGGCCGCATCGAGGCGCTTCCCGGCTCCGGTCGCGAACTCGCGCAGGCGGACCCGGCGCAGGTCGGTTTCTCTCCCGACGGGTCGACGCTCGTCGTCACCCAGCGTGGGGCCGACTCCATCGCCGCCTATCCCGTCGACTCGGCCGGCCTCCTGGGTGAGGCCCGCGAGATCGCGTCCGCGGGGCCGACGCCCTACGGGTTCGCGTTCACGAGCACCGGAACGATGGTCGTGACCGAGGCCTTCGGCGCCGCGCGCGGCAAGGCCGCGGCCTCGTCCTACACGCTCGGCGGTGACGGCATCTCGTCGGTGTCGCGCTCGGTCGGGAACGGCCGCAGCGAGATCTGCTGGGCCATCGTGAGCAAGGACGACCGGTACGCGTTCACGACCAACTTCGCCGACGGTGCCGTCTCCCGGTACGCGATCGGCGCCGACGGCTCGATCACGCTCGAGGACGCCACGGCAGGGCTCGCGGTCGACGGTCAGACCGGCCTGCGCGACGAGGACATCTCGGCGGACGGCCGGTATCTGTACGCCGTCGACGCCGATTCGCAGCGGGTGTTCGGGTGGTCGGTCGGCGACGGTGGCTCGCTCGAGCCGATCGGGTCGTGGGACGGCCTTCCCGCGACGGTCGCCGGGCTGGCGGCGAGCTGACGATGCGCCTCGACCCCCTCTATCGCGCGACGTTCACGACCCCCGAGAGCTGGGCCGTCGAGCTCGCCGGCGCGGCCGGGGTCGAGGGGCAGCTCTTCCTCATCGCCGAGGGGCGCTCGGAGGGGCGCCTCTCGGCGAGGATGCGCGCGGCGAACTATCCGCGCCGGCGGACGGATGGGACGCTGCTCCCCGACTTCCGCGGCGCCCTCGAGACCGACGACGGCGCGACCGTCGTGTTCGCGTGGCACGGGTATGCCCGCGAGTCGGAGAACGGCGCACGCGAGCTGGTCGGCGCCGTGACGCACCTGAGCGACGACGCGCGCTACGGCTGGCTCAACACCGCCGTGTGCGCGTTGACCGGTGAGGTCCGGCCGCGGCCCGGTGGCGACGGATTCGACGTCGTGATCGACGTCTCCGAGATCGTGTGGGAGCCCGCCGCCTGAGGGTCGGCTACGGCCTACGCCGGTTCCTGCCGATACCCCAGCTACACTGCGGTTCAAGAGGTGGTGAATGGTTCGCCGCCTCGTGAGGTCTGACGCTTCTTCGTCCCATGTCCGGTTCGTCGAGGGTTTGAGATCTCGACCGAGCTGGCGGCGCGGAACGCCGCCCAACATGGAGGATTCATGGAAGAAGAAACGTTCATCGGCTTGGGCGTGTCGCGCCCTGTGGCCGACGCCCTCGCCAAGCGAGGCATCACGGTGCCGTTCGCGATCCAGAGCCGGGTCATCCCGGACGGGCTCGCGGGCCGCGACGTGCTGGCACAGTCCCCGACCGGCTCCGGCAAGACCCTGGCCTTCGGGATTCCGCTCGTCGAGCGGCTGAGCTCCAGCGAGAAGGTCCCGGCAGCGCTCGTGCTCGTACCGACGCGCGAGCTCGCGACCCAGGTGGCCGAGGAGATGTCCGCTCCGGCCAAGGCGCGCGGCCTCGATGTCTGCGCCGTCTACGGCGGCGCGCCGCTCCGATCCCAGGCGAAGCGGGCCCAGACGGCCGCGATCCTGGTGGCGACCCCCGGGCGGCTGTGGGATCTGATCGAGCGGCGCATGATCGACGTCGGCACGGTGCGGATCCT
>JBOHBE010000182.1:0-6782 GCA_050698235.1 Gaiellales bacterium | reverse complement strand
TGGCCAAGCTCTTCGCGACCGAGATCTGCAACGAGGTCGTCGAGGACGCCCTGCGCATCCACGGCGGCTACTGCTACTCGAAGGAGTACGAGATCGAGCGCCTCTACCGCGACGCGCCCCTGCTTCTGATCGGCGAGGGCACCTCCGAGATCCAGAAGCTGATCATCGCCCGCGGCCTGCTCCAGAGGAACAAGCTGTGAGCCGCGAGTTCGACGCCCGCGAGACGCGGTTCGGCCGCTATTTCGACGACTTCGAGGTCGGCGACCTCTACAAGCACTGGCCCGGCAAGACCATCACCGAAGCCGACGACCACCTGTTCTGCATGATCACGATGAACCACCACCCGCTGCACACCGACGCCCACTACGCCGAGACCGAGACGCAGTTCGGAAAGAACGTCGTCGTCGGGAACCTCGTCTACTCGCTCGTCCTCGGGATGAGCGTGCCGGACGTTTCGGGGAAGGCGATCGCGAACCTCGAGGTCGAGTCGCTGAAGCACGCGAAGCCCACCTTCCACGGCGACACGATCTACGCGCGGACGACGGTCGTCGATAAGGTCGAGTCGCGGTCGAAGCCCGATCGCGGTGTGGTGACGGTCGACACGGTCGGCGAGAACCAGCGCGGCGAGATCGTGTGTGAGTTTCGCCGCAAGGTGCTCGTGCCGAAGCGGCCCTCCTAGACCGATGGGCGACATCCGCCCGTGCCGTGACGACGAGCGCCCGGCCGTCCTCGCGATCGTGAACGCGGCCGCCGAGGCCTACCGTGGCGTGATCCCGCCCGACCGCTGGCACGAGCCCTACATGGGAGCGGCGGAGCTCGACGCGGAAATCGCCTCCGGCGTCGCCTTCTGGGGCTGCGAGGAGGATGGCGAGCTGGTGGGCGTGATGGGCATCCAGCCCGTCGGCGACGTCGACCTCGTGCGGCACGCGTACGTCATGCCCGGCCGCCAGCGCGGCGGCGTCGGCAGCGCGCTCCTGACCCACATCCGCGACCTCGGCGACCGGCCGATGCTGGTCGGCACCTGGGCCGCGGCCGACTGGGCGATCCGCTTCTACGAGCGCCACGGCTTCGAGCTCGTCCCCCCCAACGAAAGACGGTGCTGCTTCGGGCCTACTGGAGCATCCCCGACCGCCAGATCGAGACGTCGGTCGTCCTGACCGACGGGCGGCTGACCGACCGCTGACTCCCGCCGGCCGGGGCAGGACTATCATCCGCGCCCGCATGGAGGGCAGCGCGGCGATTGAGGTGGAAGGGCTCACCAAGCGGTACGGGTCGCACGTCGCCGTCGACGGGGTGTCGTTCTCGGTGGGGCGAGGGGAGGCGTTCGGGATCCTCGGCCCGAACGGCGCCGGCAAGACCACGACGCTCGAGATGATCGAGGGCCTGCGAAAGCCCGACTCCGGCGAGATCACGGTCCTCGGCGAGAACGTGTGGCCGGACCCTCGCCGGATCCAGGGCCGGATCGGCGTCCAGCTCCAGACGACCTCGCTCTTCGACATGCTGACGGCGCAGGAGCTGCTCGAGCTCTTCGCCCGGTTCTATCTGCGGGCGGATGCGTCGGAACAGGCGCGGAAGGCGCTCGCCCAGGTCGGCCTCGAGGCCAAGGGCGGCGACTACGCCAAGAACCTCTCGGGCGGCCAGCAGCAGCGGCTCGCGATCGCCCTGGCGCTCGTGCACGACCCCGAGGTCGTGTTCCTCGACGAGCCGACGACCGGGCTCGACCCTCAGGCCAGGCGGAACCTGTGGGACGTGATCCGCTCGATCAACCAGGAGCACGGAAAGACGGTCGTCTTGACCACGCACTACCTCGAGGAGGCCGAGGAGCTCTGCGAGCGGGTCGCGATCATGGACGAGGCCAGGATCGTGGCTCTGGACACGCCCGCTGGGCTGATCGACAGGCTCAACGCCGACGCCCGCGTCTCGTACACCGACTCCGCCGGCGACCACGCCGTCTACGTCCGAGACGCGCAGGCGACCGTGCTCGAGGTGCTCGAGGCCGCCCGCACGAACGGCGAGACGGTGCAGAACCTGGCCGTCAAGGGCGCAGACCTCGAGGACGTCTTCCTGAGCCTCACCGGACGGGAGTACCGCGAATGAGCTTCAACTTCAGCCGCTTCCTCTCGACGGCCCTCGCCCAGCTTCGGATGACCTTCCGGCGCCGCATCACGCTCTTCTGGTCGCTGGTCTTCCCGATGATCCTGATGACGCTGCTCGGCCTTCTGTTCGGCCGGTCGGTGAACGCCGGCGACATCGTGATCGCCCAGCCGGTGACCGCGGCCGCGCCGAAGGCGATGGTGGCGGCGCTCGAGCAGACGAAGGGCCTCACGGTCAAGACGTCCCCCGACGCCGCGACGGCGATCAAGAAGGTGAAGGACGGCGACGAGGACGCCGCGCTCGTCTTCACCCAGAGGCCGGACGGGTCGTACGCCGCCAAGCTCTATACGTCGAACACGTCGGCGACCCAGGCCGGCATCCTCAAGGGGATCGTCTTCGGCGCCGCCGACCGGGTCTCGATCGCGGCGACGGGCGGCCCGCCCGCGCTTCGCTTCCAGGCGCTCTCGGTCGACTCGGCGTCGCTCAGCTACATCGACTTCCTGCTGCCCGGCATCGTCGCGCTCTCGATCATGATCTCGGCGGTGATCGGTCTGTCGACGGTCCTCGTCGACTGGCGCCAGCGCGGGATCCTGCGCCGCCTCAAGCTGACGCCGATCCCGCTGGCCGAGTTCTTCGCCGCTCGGATCGCGGCGTCGCTCGTGGTCGCGGTGATGCAGGTCGTCGTGCTGCTCGCCTTCGGCCGGTTCGTGTTCGGGATCCACATCTCGTCGACGGCCTGGGCCGCGATCCCGGTCGCGCTGGCCGGCTGCCTGTGCTTCCTGGCCATGGGATTCACCATCGGGTCGATGGTGTCGAACCCGGAGACCGGCGATGCCGTCTCGAACGTCGTCACGAACCCGATGATGTTCCTCTCGGGGGTGTTCTTCCCGGTGGCGGCCATGCCGGCGTTCGTGCAGTCCATCGCCCGCGTGCTCCCCCTCTACTACCTGGCGAACGGCCTGCGCGACACGACGGTACGCGGTCTCCCGCTCACGCATGTGGCGGGCGACATCGGGGTACTCTTGGCCGCGACGGCGGTGCTTGCGGCGGTCTCGCTGCGCATGTTCCGCTGGGAGCCCAGCACGTAGCGAAAGGGGACGGGGACCTATGCGGTATCAGAACGTGATCGTCGGCGGCGGTCTCGCCGGCGGGATGGTCGCGCAGGAGTACAGGGAGCAGGGCGGCGACGGTTCCGTCCTCCTGATCGCGCGGGAGGCGCACGTCCCCTACCACCGCCCGCCGCTCACGAAGGAGTTCCTCCGGGGCGAGAAGCCGGCCGAGGAGGTTTACATGCACCCGGCCGAGTGGTGGGAGAGCCACGAGGTCGAGGTGCGGACCGGGGTCAGCGCCACGGCGGTCGACATGGGCGCGAGGAGCATCGCCCTCTCCGACGGCGAGGCGGTCGAGTACCAGCGACTCGTGTTGGCCACGGGCGCGACACCGCGGGAGCTGCCGGGCGCGCGCTCGATCCGAACGATCGACGACTCCCAGGCTCTCGCCGACATGCTCGAGACCTCGAAGGGGCACCTGGGCGTGATCGGCGGCGGGTTCATCGGCGTCGAGGCCGCGGCGTCGGCCCGGATGAAGGGCTGGGACGTGACCATGGCCGTCCCCGAGAGCGTCGTCTGGGAGCACCTGTTCGGGGCCGAGGTCGCGGTGTACTTCGAGCGCCAGCTGAGGGAGCACGGCGTCAACGTCAACACCGGGACCACCCAGCTCCCCGAGGGCGACTACACGGTGACGCTCGCAGGGATCGGCGTCACGCCGAACACGCAACTGGCCGAGGCTGCCGGGCTCACCGTCGACAACGGCGTCCACGTCGACGAGCACCTCCGCGCCACCGACGACGTGTGGGCGGTCGGCGACATCGCCGCCTACCAGAGCGTCGTCCACGGCCGCCGCCTGCGGATCGAGCACTGGGACGTCGCCCTGAACCAGGGCGCGTACGTCGGCAAGACCTGGGCCGGGAAGGAGTCCGAGCCCTACACGACCGTCCCCTACTTCTTCAGCGATATCGGCGACTGGACGTGGTTCGAGTACGTCGGACCGGGGTCGGGCCGGGTGGACATCCGCGGCTCGATGGACGGCGACGACTTCGTCGCCTACTACCTCGACGGCGACGACAAGGTCACGGCCTGCCTGGGCGTGAACCGATCCGACGACGTGAACGACGCCAAGGAGCTCATCGCGTCGCATAGTGGCGCGCCCGTCGCCTGACGCCCTCTGGTCACCCGGGGCGCACGAGGCGCTCGCCGGCCCGGCGTGGGACGACGCCGCGGCGCGCGACGCGATCGCGCGCATCTGCCGCGATGCCGAGGCGGCGTTCGACGACATCGAGCGGCGATGGCCGGCCCACCCGCTCGACGACGAGGTCACGCCCGACGAGCTCCTGACCGTCTACCTGGGCGGCGCGGGGATGGTGTGGGCCCTCGACCGGCTCGCGCGGGCCGGCGTGCACGCGCCCGAGCGGGACTGGGCCGCCGTCGCGACCGACATCGCGGCGCGAGCCGCGCCCCTCCCACCGTCGCTCCTCGTGGGGCGCGCCGGGATCCTGCTCGTGGCGTGGCTGCTACAGCCGTCGCCCGAGACGGCCGACCTCCTGGCGCTCGAGATCGCCGCCAACGTCGGGAACGAGACGAACGAGCTCCTGTGGGGAAGCCCCGGAACGATGCTCGCGGCGGCGGCGATGATCGAGCGCGGCGGTGAGCAGCGCTTCGCCGAGCTCTGGCACCGGAGCGCCGCCCAGCTCCTCGATGTGCGCGACCCGGACGGCTGCTGGACGCAGGAGATGTACGGCCGGACCACCCGCTACTTCGGTGCCGGCCACGGGTTCGCCGGGAACGCGCACGCGCTTCTGACGCGGCCCGAGCTCCTCGACGACGCCGACGGGCTGGCCGAAGGCCTGGCGCGCATCGTGGTCGAGCATGCGATGGACATCGACGGCAATGCCAACTGGCCGCCGTTCGCAGAAGGGGGGCTCAAGGTCCCCGACCAGCCGATCCGCGTGCAGTGGTGCCACGGAGCGCCGGGCATCGTGACGGCGTTCGCGGCGGCCGAGCCGGGGGACGCCGAGCTGACGCGGATCCTGGTCGCCGGCGGCGAGCTCGTCTGGCGGGCCGGACCGCTCAGCAAGGGCCACGGCCTATGCCACGGCACGGCCGGCAACGGCTTCGCGCTCCTGGCGCTCTTTCACCGCACGGGCGACGAGGTCTGGCTGGAGCGCGCCCGCGCCTTCGCGATGCACGCCACGGCCCAGGCCGAGGCCGCAGACGGGCGCTACGCGCTCTGGACAGGCGACATCGGCGCGGCGCTTCTCCTCGAGCGGTGCCTCGACGGAGCCGGGCGCGGCTTCCCGACGCTCGACTGGTGGTAGCTCAGACGGCGGAGATCGCCGGAGCGCTGCTGCGCAGGTAGGTCGCGATCTCGTCGACCGTGACCACGGGCAGCGTGTGGCGGCGAGAGAAGGCGAGCAACTGCGGGCCGCGGGCCATCGTGCCGTCGTCGTTCATGACCTCGCACAGGACGCCGCCGGGCGTGAGACCGGCGAGCCGCGTCAGGTCGACGGCCGCCTCGGTCTGCCCGCGCCGCTCGAGCACGCCGCGCGTGCGGGCCCGAAGCGGGAAGACATGGCCGGGCCGAACGAGGTCGCCGGGGCCGGTGGCCGGATCGACCGCCACCTGGATCGTCCGAGCGCGGTCGGCGGCCGAAATCCCCGTGGTCACGCCAGTGGCCGCCTCGATCGAGACGCAGAAGCCCGTCGCGTCGCTTCCGTTCCGGGCGGGCACCATGAGCGGCAGCTCGAGCTCCTTGCAGCGCTCCTCCGGGAGCGAGAGGCAGATCAGACCGCGGGCCTGGCACGCCATAAATGTCACGGCCTTGGCCGTCACGAACTCGGCGGCCATGCACAGGTCGCCCTCGTCCTCGCGGTCGGGATCGTCGCAGACGATGACCATCCCACCGGCTTGAAGCTGCCGGAGCGCACGTTCGAGCGGTGCCGGCATTTCGGGAACGGCGCTCACGGGCGGGAGATGATAGCGCAAGCCACCCTGCAAACTCGCCCCAATCGCCGCGGACGCCCCTTCTGCGCCGTCCATGCCCGTTCCGGCGCCCATCGGTCTAGATCTGGGCCGCCACGGCGGGCCGGTAATCGCCGAACACCTGGCGCAGGGCGCCGCAGATCTCCCCGAGCGACGCCTCCGCCTCGACGGCGCCGACGATCGCGGGCATCGCGTTGTCCTCCCCGCCCGCCACGGCGACGAGGCGCGCAAGAGCTGCATCGACCGCCGGCTGGTCTCGTTCGGCGCGGAGCGCGGCCAGCCGCTCCCGCTGGTCAGAGGCCACGTCGGCCGGCACGTCGAATCGCTCCGGCAGGCGCGCCGCCTCGTCGGCGTAGCGGTTGACGCCGACCACGACGTCCTCGCCGGACGCGATCCGGCGCTCGCGCTCGTAGGCCTCGTCGGCGATCACCTGCTGGTAGAACCCCGACTCGATCGCCGCGACCGCTCCGCCGAGCTCGTCGATGTGCTCGATCAGGCGCGTCGCCTCGGACTCGAGCTGGTCGGTCAGCCGCTCGACGTACCACGACCCGCCCAGCGGATCGGCGGCCTTCGTGATCCCGAACTCGTGCTGGAGCATCTGCTGCGTGCGCACGGCGAGCGTCTGGGCGTGCTCGGTCGGGATGGCGATGG
>JBOHBE010000181.1:0-13940 GCA_050698235.1 Gaiellales bacterium | reverse complement strand
GGTTCTTCCGCGTCGTCACCGATCCGACCACGCTGGGCGGCACGCCGTCCTACATGTACACGCGTGCGGGCAGCTTCACCACGGATGCCAACGGCGACATGGTGACGAACGACGGGGACTACATCGTCGGCTTCAAGTTCGACGCGAGCGGCAACCCGCTCACGGGCGCCGCCAACGAGACCAAGATCACGATCCCGCCGGGCTCCCAGTCCGTCACGATCGGCCAGAACGGGACCGTCTCCGTGACCGACTCCGCCGGAACCGTCACCAAGGTGGCCGTCATCTCACTGGCCACGTTCCCGAACAACGCCGGCCTCCAGCGCGTCGGCGGCAACAACTTCGTCGCGACGAACAACACGGGCGCCGAGACGGCCAACATCGCCGGCACCAACGGCCTCGGCACCCTCATCCCGGGCGCGATCGAGATGTCGAACGTCGACCTCGCCCAGGAGTTCACCAACATGATCACCGCCCAGCGCGGGTTCCAGGCGAACAGCCGCATCATCTCCACCGCCGACGAGATGCTCCAGGAGCTCGTGAACCTGAAGCACTAGACCAGGACAGGGCCCCGCGGCGCGACGCCGCGGGGCCTTCCCTCTCCCCGAAAGCCCCCGCCAATGATCCCCGTACACCGCCTCACCCAGCCCGACCACGAGCTGTTCGTCAACCCGCAGCTCATCCAGACCGTCGAGGCCAACCCCGACACGGTCATCGCGCTGACCAACGGCTCGAAGTTCGTCGTGTCGGAGACGCCCGCCCAGGTCGCGCGACTCGTGCGCGAGTGGCACGCCGGGATCCTCGTCGTCAGCGGCGAGCACACGGCCGGATCCAACGTCCTACAGCTTCGCCCTAGAGCATGATGAAGAACGGGCAACTGTGGCCGATTACCTGAACAACCGTCGTTCCCCGTGGCCAAGGAAGGCCGCGGTTCTCACCCGAAGGATCGGAACCCAGTGAAAGCCATCACCGCCATCGGCATCGTGTGCGCGTTCGGCGCGCTCCTGGTTGCCAGCATCATGGAAGGCACGAACCCGATGGCCTTCCTCAACATTCCCGCGCTCCTGCTCATCGTCGGGGGCACGTCGGGCGCCGTCATGGCGTCGACGAACATGCAGACGTTCCTGGGGATGCCCAAGGGGATGATCATGAGCTTCAAGGGCTCGGGCATCGAGTCCGGCGGCGTCATCCAGGAGATGGTCACCCTCGCCGAGAAGGCCCGCCGCAACGGCCTGCTCGCGCTCGAGGAGGACGTCGCCAAGGTCGACGACGCCTACACGAAGAAGGGCCTCCAGCTCGTCGTCGACGGCACCGACTCGGATCTCGTCCGGACGATCCTCGAGTCGGAGGTCGACGGGATGGCGCAGCGCCACGGGCAGATCGCCGGCATGTTCACGACGGCCGGCGGCTTCGCCCCGACGCTCGGCATCATCGGCACCGTCATGGGTCTCATCCACGTGCTCGAGAACCTGTCGGCGCCGTCGACGCTGGGCCCCGCGATCTCGGGCGCGTTCATCGCGACCCTCTACGGCGTGTCGAGCGCCAACCTCCTCTTCCTGCCCGTCGGCAACAAGCTCAAGGAGATGTCGGCCACCGAGGTCAACCACCGGTACATGGTGCTCGAGGCCATCCTGTCGATCCAGGCCGGCGACAACCCGCGCGTGCTCGCCGAGAAGCTCGAGGCCTACCTGCCGCCGTCCAAGCGAGGCGCCCCTGAGAAGGGCGCGCCCGCGGTGGCCGCGGTGCCCGATGAAGAGCGGCAGGCGGCATGAGCGGCCACTCCTCACGCAGAGGCCGCCGCGGCGGCCACGGCGGCGGCGGGCACGAGGGCGGCGACGAGCGCTGGCTCCTGACCTACGCCGACATGATCACGCTGCTCATGGCCCTGTTCATGGTGCTGTTCTCGATCTCGTCGGTGAACATCTCCAAGTACCAGGTGCTCCAGCGCGCGCTCCAGAAGGCGTTCATGGGCGGCGTGCTCGACGGCGGCAAGAGCTTCCAGCAGGGCGAGCCCACGCGGATACAGGGCGTGCAGTCGTCCACGGCGAGCCAGCAGGTGGACTCGAGCTTTCAGATCATGTCCCACAACCTGATCGGGAGGGTCGCGCCGACATCGCAGGCCGACAAGGCGGCGCAGCGGAAGAAGGCCGCCGAGGAGCAGTCGAACCTCGTGCAGATCCAGTCGAAGGTGCAGTCCTACGCGCAGATGCACGGCTTCTCCGGGCTCATCAAGACCTCGATCGACCAGCGCGGTCTCGTGATCCGGCTCCTCACCGACAAGGTGCTCTTCGACTCGGGCCACGCCGAGCTCAAGGCGACAGGCACGCCGATCATGCTCGAGGTCTCGCAACTGCTCGAGACGACGAAGTTCTCGAACCCGATCCGGGTCGAGGGCAACACCGACAACGTGCCGATCTCGAGCCCCGTGTTCCTGTCGAACTGGGAGCTCTCGACGGCACGCGCCGACGCCGTCCTCCAGTTCTTCATCCACCACGGCGTGGACGAGAGCCGCCTCAGTGTGGCCGGCTACGCCGACCAGAACCCCATCGCACCCAACGACACCGCCGCCGGCCGAGCGCTCAACCGCCGCGTCGACGTGGTGGTCGTCCGTGACACCACCTCCCAGTCCCAAGGAGCCACATCGCCATGAAGGGCAAGCTCAAAATCATCCTTCCCGTCCTGCTGCTCGTCCTCGTCGGCGCCGGTGGGGCCTACAAGTTCCTGCTCTCCGGAGGCGGCTCGGCGAAGAAGGTCGCCCCGCCGAAGGTGGTCGGCGACCTGCTCCCGCTGGCGCCGGACTTCACGATCAACCTCGACGGCGGCCACTACGGCAAGGTGAGCGTGGCCCTCGAGTTGGACGGCGGCGTGCCCGCGGCGCCCGACGCCTCGGTGACGCCGACGCTCAAGGAGAACGCGGTCGTGCGCTCGGTCGTCACCAACGACCTCACCGGCCTCACGACAGACGAGCTGATCCAGCGGCCCACGCGCGAGAAGCTTCTGACGCAAATCCTCAAAGATCTGCAGACAAAGACCGATGAAAAGGTGACGGACGTGTTCTTCACCGACGTGGTCGTCCAGTAGGCCTTGCGATGAGCGACGAGACCCCCAACATCCCCGCCGAGATGGCGCTCGAGCCGCTGACCGACTCGGCCCCTCCGGCCGTAGTGCCCGACGCCGCGTTTGCGGTGAGCGGCCTCGACATCGTCCTCGACGTCCCTGTCGAGCTCGCCGTCGAGATCGGCCGCACGAGCATGACGATCCGCGAGACGCTCGACCTCGGGCCGGGTTCGATCGTCGTCCTCGAGCGGATGACCGGCGAGCCGGTCGACCTCCTCGTGAACGGCCGCCGCATCGCCCGCGGCGAGGTCGTGGCGATCGACGAGCAGTTCGGCCTTCGCATCACGACGGTCGTTCCGACCGACAAGCGCCTCGACGCAGCGGCCTAGGCCCTAGGCACCGAGGGCGGCGTCGACCTGGGCGGCCGAGAGGCCGTCGATCTCGACCACCTTCGCGCGCGAGCCCGCGCCGGCCGCGAGGCGCACCGCGGTCCGCGACACGCCGAGAAGCCCTGCGAGGTGCTCGAGCAGCGCCTCGTTCGCGCGGCCCCGCTCCGGCGGGGCCGCCACCCGAACCCGCCAGCCGTCGCCGTGGCGGCCGGCGACCTCGGTGCGGCGCGCGCCGGGCGAGACGCGCACCGTGATCCGGACGGCCATCCGCGGAGCGTAGAGCCCGGTCAGGCGGCCGCGGGATACGTCGCCGCGCCGTCGATCGGGGGCAGATCGGCGAACAGGACGTCGGCGGGCTGGGCCGGCACACCGCCGGGCCCGTGGGTGACGCGGACGGTGGGCTGATCGGGGGCGTCGGCCGGGATCGACGCGACGATGCCGCGGCTCCCGTCGGCGAACGCCACGTCGGTGCCCACCGGGTAGGGCGCGACGACCTTGCGGAATGCGGTGACGACCTCGGGGTCGAACGCCACGCCCATGCCCTCGACGATGATCTGGTAGCCGACGTGGGCGGGAGCGGCCTCGCGGTACGGGCGGGCGCTCGTGACGGCGTCGTACACGTCGGCGACGCTGGCGATCCGGGCGAACTGCGGGATCCGGACGCCGGACCGGCCCTCGGGGTAGCCCGTGCCGTCCCAGCGCTCGTGGTGCGAGCGGACGACGCCCTTGGCGAGTGGGCTGATGGCATGCCCCGGCAGGAGCTCCATGCCCGCATCCGGGTGCTGGCGCATGAGCTCCCACTCGTCCGCATCGAGCGGGCCCTTCTTCTGGAGCACCGCGGAGGGGACGACAAGCTTTCCGATGTCATGCAGCAGCAGGCCGACGCCGAGGCTCGTGAGCCGCTCGTCGACCCCGGTGAAGATGCGCTCGCCGCGGTAGTTCGGCCAGCCGAAGAGGTTGAGCACGCGGCGGCCGAGCACGAGCCCGAGCACCGTGACGTCGATGGAGTGCTGGAGCGTGTACGCGTCGGCCCCGGCCAGGTCGGTGAGCGCCAGGACGGCGTCTCCGGAGCTCGCGACCTCGGCGGCGATCAGGGCCGCGATCCGCTTCAGGTCGTCGACGGCCTCCTCGGACATCTTCCCGCCGCCGGCGAGCGCGCTCGGCGCCTCCTCGTAGGCGCGCTGGAGGGCGGTCTCGGCCCGCACGCGCGTCCGCTCGGTCAGCGACTCGGGGACGTCGATCCCCTCGCTCAGCTCGTCCTCGACGTAGACGGCGTTGATCCCGTGACGGATCAGCGCGACGCGGTACTCGGCCGTGATCGTCGTCCCCTCGCGGAGAAGCGGCGCGCCGCCGGCCGCGCCCGTGCGGACGTCGCGCCCGAGACGGACGCCGTCGACCAACCGCGATGTGGACATCAAGCGCACAGCGAATGACCCGCTTGCAGAAGGGGCAACACCAACCCGTGTGATCGGCCGCGCAGGGGTGCGGTTGAGCGGCGAGTCAGGTCAGTGGCCGAGGCCGGACACGAAGATCGTCGGCCCCGCCAGGAACATGACGACGCCGGTCAGGACGAGGCCCATGCGCGGGTCGCGCCGCGCGATGACCGCCGCGCCGATGGCCGCGCCGGCCAGCACGACGATCCACCAGCCGGGGAGGATGCCGCCGTCCGACATGCGCCGCAGGTACGGCGCGTAGTACGGGTCGTACGAGAGGAAGCGCGCGACGACGACGGCGCCTGTAGCCAGGGCGACGACGGGCACACCCGGGCGGAGCTCGTCGGCGGACCGGGTGAAGGCGGCGGCCACGAACACCGGGGCGCCGAAGAAGAGGGCGCAGAAGGCGGCGACGACAAGGACGTCGCGGACGTCCCAGTCGCCGGTCGACGGGCTGAGAGCGACGACGCCGAGCGCGACGAGGCCCTCCGAGATCGTCGCTGCGATGAGCACCCCGGCGACGGTCGCGGTGATGAGGCCACCGGCGCGGCGACCGGGGTGCGAGCCGGCGTGAGCCTGCATCGTCCTCATATCACCCATGCTATATCGAGACCGCCCTGCGCGCAAGGGCTCGTACGGCGTCGTCCAGCGTGTTCGCCGGGGCGTGGCCACTTGGCCGTGCGAGCGAGTGCCAATTGGCCGTTCCGTCGCGCGCCACTTGGCGGTGGTCCCGAACGCCAATTGGCCGGCGGCGCGTCGCCCCGTAGGCTGCCGCCGTTGGCCCAGGCGCTCGACATCCAGGAGAAGGACGGCTATGGCCAGCTTCGCCGCGACACGGATCCGGCGTCGATCGAGCCGGCGGTCGCCGGTGCCGGTCGCCCGCTCCGGCTCCAGTTTGACGAGCCACTGCCGAATGCGGTCCTGGTCGCAGCGGCCGACGCGCTTCGCCGGTATCCCGACGTCGAACTACGGGCGTACGGCCGCCAGATCGGCCCGAGCCTGGCGTGGCTGTCCGGCTTCGAGCACATCGAGCACCTGTCGCTCCAGCTGTGGAACGCGACGAGCTTTGACACGCTGGCGGCGTTTACGGGCTTCGCTCGTTGGCCCTGGGCCAGACGCTCTCCAGGCGTCCGTCGCTCGCGTTCGTCCGCGGGCTGCCGCAGCTCGGAGTGCTGTGGGTCGAGGCACACGCCAGGGACTTCGACGCCGTCGGCGAGGTCGAGAGCCTGACCCGTCTGCATCTGCGAGTGCCGCGGACCAGGAGTCTCGAACCGCTGCGCGGCCACCCGAACCTCGAGGTGCTCACCATGGACTTCGGCGGGATTCGCGACCTCTCGTGCTTGAGGGACATCCCACGCCTCCGCGGCCTGGAGCTCTACCAGGTACGGAAGCTCGACACCGGCGACCTCGATGCGGTGGGCGACTGCGCTGCGCTTGAGGCCGTGTCGCTCGGCGCGCTTCGGAACGTCGAGAGCCTTCGAGCCTTCGCGCAGCGGCCACGCCTGACGCTGCGCCTGCTGACCCTCGAGCGGCTGACCGCCCTCACGACGCTCGCCGACCTGGCGAGCTGCGAACGGCTCCAGCAGCTCGGCCTGTACGACTTCCGGCCGGCCGACAGACGGCTCGACCACCTGCTCCGCTGTCGTGACCTGAAGCACCTGGTGGTCACCGACAGCTATCCCCGGGACCAGCTCGACCTGATGCGGGACGGGTTCCGCGGCGACACGCTCCAGCTCCGCGGCGAGCCCGCGCGGGCGACCTCGGCGACGTTGCCGTCCGTTGGCGCGCGCCCGTCCATCGCCAGCTGGAAACGCAAATCGCCCCCCGGGCCCGGTGAGGGGCCCGAGGGGCGAGGAGGCGGGTGGGCTATCTAGGCGGCGCGGCGGAGCGGCTGGCCGATCGAGTCGTAGCTCTCGATGTGCTCCTTGAGCGTGCGCCGGATGGAGCTCAGGATCTGCGAGACACGCGACTCGGACACGCCGAGGAGGCGGCCGATCTCGGCACCCTGGAGGTGCTTCACGTAGAGCAGGACGAGGATCGTCTGCTCGCGCTCGGAGAGCGAGGCGATGGCGTCGCGCAGCACCTGCGCGCGCTCGTTGGCGAGCGCAGCGCCCTCGGGATCGAACTCGCCCGGGGGCGCCTCGATCGTGTCACCGACCTCGACGGGCATGGACTCCTCGGCGCCGCGCGCCGGGGTGTTCAGCGAGAGCAGGTCGGCACGCGCGAGGCCCTCGAGCTGGCCGCGCAGGTCGGTCACGCCGATCTCGAGCTCGTGGGCGAGCTCGCCGTCGGAGGGAAGCCGGCCGGTCTTGGCCTGCCACTCGTCACGGGCGCGCTCGATCGCGCGGCCGGAACGGCGGAGCGAGCGGGGAGCCCAGTCCTGGCGCCGAAGCTCATCCATGATGGCACCCGAGACGCGGGTCCAGGCGTACTGCTCGAACGTGGCGCCCTTGGCCGGGTCGAACCGGTCGACGGCGGCGATCAGCGCGAGCAGGCCGCACGACACGAGGTCGTCGAGCTCGCAGTGGGCGGGAAGCTCGCGAACCTTGCGGCAGGCGAGGTACTTGACCATCGGGGCGTACGACAGCACGAGGCGGTCGCGCGCGGCGATGTCACCGTTCTGAATCCAGGCGCGCCAGAGCGCTTCTGCGGTGGACGCAGTGGGGCGCTGGGCCGAAGTGGCGGTTTCCACGGAACTCAACCTCCGCATTACAGGGACGACGACGGGAGCGAACAACTTGGGGTCATATCATTCGAAAGATGTGCAAACACTTCTCGAACAAAGGACGTATCGGCAGCACAAGCAGGCACTGCCTCCTCGTTTTGTGGTAATTCCGCTGGGACATCCAGGGACCGCCGGATGCCCCTTCTCCGGCCCCTCAAGCCGTCACGGGCGGAGCCGATTACGGGTGCGCCTTGCGTTCCCCCCAACGTCTCCGTCTCCGCTCGGGTCTCACGCGGACGGCCGTCGCACTGGCCGCGATCCTGCTTCTGCAGGCGGCGCCCGCATGGGCATCCTCCCAGAACACGGACGCGTCCACCAAGACCGAGACCACCAAGCAGGCGCCCGCCTTCCACAAGGACGAGACGCCGCTTCCGTCAGGCGTCACCGACACCTCGGGCGGCGGCTCGGCGACGACGGGGATCTCGTCCTCGTCCGGCGCGATCGCGCGCACGTTCGTCGGGCTCGCGATCGTCCTCGCCGTCGTCTACGGGCTCTACTGGCTCCTGAAGTCGGCCGCCAAGTCGCGCTCCGGGGAGAGCGACGACCGGATCGCGGTGGTCGCGACGACGACGCTCGCACCGAACCGCGCCCTGCACCTGGTCCGGTCGGGCGATGAGCTGATCCTCCTGGGCGTGACCGAGCATTCGGTGACGCCGATCAGGGTGTACTCCGCCGAGGAGGCGCAGGCGATGGAGCTCGAGCTCGCCACCGCCGCGCAGCTTCCGAACACGCCGGGCCGGCCACCGGCGGCAAACGGCATGCTCGAGGCGCTCAGGCGGAGGACCGCCCGGTGAACGCGCTCCCGCTCCTCGCAGACCACGCGAACACCATCAACCTGGTCGGCGGCGGGAAGGCGATCTCTGCGCCCGTCCAGATCTTTCTGCTTCTCACGCTGCTTGCCGTGCTCCCCGGCGCGCTTCTCATGCTCACGGGGTTCACCCGGATCCTGATCGTGCTCGGCTTCGTCCGCAGCGCCCTCGGGACGCCGACGACGCCGCCGACGCAGGTGCTCGTCGGGATGTCGATCTTCCTCTCGCTCTTCGTGATGGCGCCGACGCTGAAGCAGGTCAACGACATCGCCGTCCAGCCCTACACGCACCACGAGATCGGCCTCCAGTCGGCCATCGACCGCGGCCAGGAGCCGCTGCGCACATTCATGTTCAAGCAGACGCGCGACTCCGACCTGGCGCTCTTCGTCTCGATGGCCCACCTCCCGCGCCCGAAGACGCGGGCCGACATCCCCACCTACGTCCTCATTCCCTCCTTCATGATCTCGGAGCTGAAGACGGCCTTCCAGATCGGCTTCCTGATCTACCTGCCGTTCCTGATCATCGACATGGTCGTCTCGTCAACGCTCATGTCGATGGGCATGATGATGCTCCCGCC
The DNA here is from genome assembly GCA_050698235.1 of Gaiellales bacterium. Classification (GTDB taxonomy): domain Bacteria; phylum Actinomycetota; class Thermoleophilia; order Gaiellales; family JAICJC01; genus JAICJC01. The sequence continues at coordinate 4,953 of JBOHBE010000181.1, read as the reverse complement.
GGTTCTGATCTCGCTGCCGTTCAAGATCATGCTCTTCGTGCTCGTGGACGGCTGGCACCTCGTGGTCCAGAGCCTGGTCCAGTCGTTCCACACCTGATGAGGATCCCATGAACGCCGATACCGTCACCACGCTCGCCATGCAGGCCCTCACCGTCACCCTCGAGGTGTCGATGCCGTTCCTGCTCACGGGCCTCGCAGTCGGCCTCGTCGTGTCGGTCATCCAGGCGGTCACGTCGATCCAGGAGCCGACCCTCACCTTCATCCCCAAGATCCTCGCGACCGGAGCGGTGCTCGCGGTCGGCGGCCCATGGATGCTCGACCAGATGCTCGTCTACGTGCACAACCTGTACGTGTCGATCCCGTCCATGGTCGGCCCGTGACCGTCAACCTGCCGGCGTTCGTCTCGGGCGAGCTCCTGGGATTCACGCTGGTGCTCGCCCGGCTGGGCGGGCTCTTCGTGCTGGCGCCCGGGTTCTCGGCCCACATGATCCCGCTGCGCGTCCGCGGCATGATGGCAATGGCGATCGCGCTCGCGATGATGCCGGTCGCGCTCCACGGCCAGCACGTTCCGACGAACACCGGTGAGTACACGATCCTGCTCCTGAAGGAGGCCGGCGTCGGCCTCGCCTTCGCCTTCCCGATGGCGATCCTCTCGGCGGCCGTCACCGCCGGCGCGGGCCTTCTCGACACCGTGATCGGCTTCTCTTTCGCCCACCTCGTCGACCCGGTGAACAACTCCCAGAACGCGATCCTGGGGCAGTTCTACTCGCTCTTCGCCGTCATGGTGTTCCTGCTCGCGGGCGGCGACCACATCATGCTCCAGGGGCTTGCGGCCAGCTATCAGGCGCTGCCCGTGACGGCATTTCCCGACACGGCGAGCCTCTCGGCGCACGCCGCCGAGGCGTTCGGCCAGCTGTGGCTGATCGGTCTCGAGATCGTCGCCCCGGCGCTGGTCGCGCTTCTCATCACCGACGCCGCGCTCGGCCTGGTCTCGCGAGCCGTGCCGCAGATGAACGTCTTCGTCGTCGGCCTTCCGGCGAAGCTCCTCGTCGGCTTCACGGTCATCGCGGCGTCGCTGCCCTTCCTGAGCACGCGCCTCGGGGACGCCATGCAGCAGTCGGTCGCCCAGGCCGTCCGCACCCTCGGGGGGTGAAGAGGCTAGGTGGCTGACAACAAGACCGAGAAGCCCACTCCCAAACGACGGGAGGAGGCGCGCAAGAAGGGCCAGATGGCCCGGTCGATGGATCTCAACTCGGCCACGGTGCTGCTCGTGGGCGTCGGCACGCTCGCGATCGTCGCGCCCAGCATGCTCCACCAGATGACCGACGTCGTCCGCGAGGGGATCGGAAACGGCGCCCACCCGGGCATGGCATCCAAGGACGCGGGCGGTTCACTCGCCGGATGGGCGATGCGGTCGACCCTCACCATGATCGCCCCCATCTTGGCCGCCGCCGCGGCGGCCGGCGTGGCGGCGAGCATGCTCCAGAACCGGCCGCGGGTCACGGCGACGGCCATCAAGCCGCAGTGGTCCCGCGTCAACCCGCGCACCGGGCTCAAGCGCCTCGCCGGGCCGCAGCTGCTCTTCGAGTCGGGCAAGGCCCTCTCGAAGGCGGGCGTCGTCTCGGTCGCAGCCTTCCTGGCCATCTGGCCGCGCCTGCCGCGCCTGGCCGCCCTGACGGGCGTCCCTCCCGGCGCGATGCTGGTCGAGCTGGCCCGGACGGTGCTCACGCTCTCGCTCTACGTCGGCGGGGCCTTCATGCTGCTCGCCGCGGTCGACTACGCCTGGCAGAAGCGCCGCCACGAGAAGTCGATGAAGATGACCAAGGAAGAGGTCAAGCAGGAGACGCGCCAGAGCGACCTCGCGCCCGAGATCAGAGGCGCCATCCGCCGGCGGCAGTTCGCGCAGGCCCGAAACCGCATGATCGCCGACGTCGCGACCGCCGACGTCGTCGTCACGAACCCGACCCACTTCGCCGTGGCGCTGAAATACGACGGCACGAAGCCGGCCCCCGAGCTCGTGGCGAAGGGAGCTGACCTGGTCGCCAAGGCCATCCGCGAGACCGCGGAGGCGGCCTCGGTGCCGGTGCTCACGAACCCGCCCCTCGCACGCGCCCTCCACAAGGAGGTCGAGATCGGCCAGCAGATCCCGGAGGAGTTCTTCCAGGCGGTGGCCGAGGTGCTGGCGTTCGTGTACCGCGCGGCCGGCCGCCGCCGAGCCGCAGCCTGAACCCACCGGGCCAGGCCCGCGAAAAATCGGTGCCTGGCACCAATTTTTCATCCAACTATGGTGCGGCTCGTGGGGGGCGTCCTCGTACGGATCAGCCGCGCCGCCGCCAGGCGGCGGTGGACCTTCGTGCTCGTCTGGGCGGCGCTCCTGGTCATCGCGCTGCCGTTCGCGGGCCGGGCGCAGTCCAAGCTCTCGAACGGCGGCTTCGAGGTCCCCGGCGCGGAGTCCGAGCTGAACCTCGCCTACTTCGAGCACCTGCCCCGGTACGGCGCCCAGCCCTTCACACTCCTCGTTTCAGCGCCGACCGCCCAGGCGGCAGCCGCGCGGCTCGCCGACGTGCGCCGAGAGGCGCTCGCGGTCGACGGCCACATCCGGTTCACCACCGCTCCGATCGCATCGTCGGACGGGCGCGCCCGCGCGATCACCGGGTACGCCTCGGTGTCGCAGAACGAGGCCCTCGCGATCAGCCGCCGGCTCGCCGACCGGATGCAGGTGACCGAAGGGCCGACGCGGGTCTACGTCCTCGGCGCGCCGGCGCTCTACGCCGCCTTCCAGAAGATCATCGAGAAGGATCTCGCGCGCGCCGAGACGCTGACGGCGCCGTTCATCGCGATCGTCCTCGTGGCGCTCTTCGGGGCGCTCGTCGCGGCCATGCTGCCCCTGGCGCTCGCGATCGTCTCGGTCGTCATCACGTTCGGGGTGGTGTTCTTCGCGGCCTCGGCCACCGAGATGTCGGTGTTCGTGACGACGATGGTGTCGATGATCGGGATCGGCGTCGCCGTCGACTACTCGATGTTCGTGCTCGCCCGGTTCCGCGAGGAGTTCGCGGCCGGAGCCGACCCCGACGACGCCGTCGACACCGCCATGCGAACCTCGGGAACGGCCGTCGTCTTCTCGGGCCTCACCGTCGTCCTGGCGCTGCTGGCGCTGTGGCTCGTGCCGGTGCGGGCCGTCCAGTCCATGGCCGCCGGCGCGATGATGGTCGTCACGGTCGCCGTCCTGGCGTCGTCCACGCTCCTCCCCGCGCTCCTGCACATCCTCGGCCGCCGGGTCGACCGCGGCCGCATCCGCCGCAGATCACGGCCTGGCCGCGACCGGCGCAGCGAGTTCTGGGAGCGCTGGGTCGGCCGGATCATGCGCCGGCCGCTGCTCTGGTTCTGCGCGTCGGCCGGCCTCCTGATCGTGCTCACGCTCCCGGCGATCTCGCTCGAGACCGACAACCGCACGCTCGAGCAGATGCCGCGGTTGTCGCCGATCGTCGCCGGGAACGACATTCTCTCGTCGCAGATCACCGGCCCCGGGCAGGGCGAGGCGGGCGCGATCGCGATCCTGGTACGGCCATTCTCTGGCGACGTCTCGGCGCTCGCCCCCGACGCGCGCCGCCTCGCGGCGAAGGTGAGCCGCGACCCTCTCGTCCAGGGCACGACGATCCGCCGGCTCGGAAACGCCCTCAACATCCAGGCGCTGATCCGCGTCGACCCGGAGTCCGAGCAGGCCGAGAACGTGCTGGCTCCGCGGCTGCGGAGCCTCGTCCACGCGGATCCGCTCGAGCGCAGGGCAAGCGTCAACGTCGGCGGGGTCTCGGCGTTCAACTACGACCTGAACCAGGAGGTCGGCTCCGACCTCTGGATGGTCATCGCGGCGGTCGTGGTCCTCGCCTACCTCGTGCTGCTCGTGCTGCTGCGCTCCGTGCTCCTGCCGCTGAAGGCGGTCGTGATGAACCTGCTCTCGGTCGGCGCGGCATACGGCGTCATCGTCGCCATCTTCCAGTGGGGATGGCTCGACTTCACGGGCTTCCACCACCTCGGGCACCTGAACACGATCAACCCGTCGCTGATCCTCGCGATCACGTTCGGGCTCTCGATGGACTACGAGGTGTTCCTGCTGACGCGGATCCGCGAGCGCTACGAGATCCACCGATCGAACGAGCGAGCCGTGGCCGAGGGGATCGCGTCATCGGCCCGGATCATCACGTCGGCGGCGGCGATCATGGTGGTCGTCTTCGGGTCGTTCGCGCTCACCGGTGTGCCGGCGATCAAGGAGGTCGGCGTCGGCCTGGCGTCCGCGATCGCGATCGACGCGACGATCACCCGCCTCGTCCTCGTGCCGGCGACGATGCGCCTGCTGGGCGACTGGAACTGGTGGCTTCCGGGCTGGCTCGACCGGCGCCTGCCTCAGATGGCGCACGAGGCCCCCGCCGCGGGCGACTAGTAGCCCTTAAGAGGGAGGTGGGCGCGCCGATTACGTGGCCGTGCACCGCGGCGTCGTCCCCCGTGACCGCGACCTGACCCCATCAATCGAAGGGTCGGCCGCCCCATGAACGAAGGCGGGCTGAAGGCGCTCCTCAAGCACTCGGACCTCCTCGCGGCGGTTGCCGTCGTCGTCGTCGTCGCGATGATGCTCGTGCCGCTGCCGTCATTCCTGATCGACCTCTTCATCACGATCAACATCTGCGCGGCGCTGATGATCCTGATCACGACGATGTACGTCCCACAGGCGCTCGACTTCTCGGTCTTCCCCTCGCTCCTTCTGATCACGACGCTCTTTCGCCTCGGGATCAACATCTCGGTCACACGGCTCGTGCTCCTGCACGCGAACGCCGGCGGGGTCATCCACGCGTTCGGATCGTTCGTCGTCGGCGGGAACGTCCTCGTCGGCCTCGTCGTGTTCCTGATCCTCGTCGTCATCCAGTTCGTGGTCATCACGAACGGCGCCGGCCGCGTGGC
>JBOHBE010000180.1:0-4570 GCA_050698235.1 Gaiellales bacterium | reverse complement strand
GGCCCGGGTCGCTCGCTCAGGCGCGGTGGCCGACGCCCGGCATGAGGCCGAGCGGCAGGCGGCGGCGGCGCTCGCGGCGCTCGAGGGCCTCGACGGTCGCGTCGACGTCGCCGCGCTCAGCGCGGTGGTGCGCACCGCGGTCGAGCGGCGCGCGTAGCCCAGACGCCGTCGCGCGAAGGCGACCGGCACCCCGTTGGAGCCAGTTATAGAACAAAATATCGCCTCGGGCCACGTTATCTGACATAATTTCGCAGGATGGTCGAAATTCTGCGAGATAACGACGAGCTGGTCTTCTCGTCCGAGCGGCAGAAGGATGCGGTTTCTCGCCGTACCCGGAGGGGCGAGTTGATCCCGCTCGGACCGGGGGTGTACACCGACCGTATCGCCGAGCGCCCAGAGCGGGTAGTGCGGCGCAACCTCCATCGCATCGTAGGTCACCTCGTCCCCGGCGCCGTAGTCGCCGACCGGTCTGCGTACCTCGGCGGGATACCACAACAGGGCGAACTGTTCATCGAGCATCCGACGCGGTCCCGGGATCTGCGGCTCGCCGGTGTGACAGTCCGTCCGCGCCGCGGCCACGGTCACCATCCCAGTGATGTCCCATTGGCGGATGCCGTGTGGCTGAGCTCGACGTCGCGTGCGTTGCTCGAAAACCTCCGGCCGTCGCGCGCCCGCAAGGGTCTAGCTCGAACGCTCTCGGCAGAAGAGGTCGAGCTCTGGCTCGACCGGATCGTGCGCACGCAAGGGGAGGCACGACTCCGTGCCTATCGCGAGGAGGCGCGACGCATCGCACCGGAGCTCGGCTTGGAGCGACAGCTCGTGCGACTCGACGCGCTCATTGGCGCCACGCTGGGCACGCGAAGGGTCGATGCGCGAACACCGGTGCTGCGGCGCCGGCAGGTCGGTGCGCCGTTCGACCCTGATCGGATCGTGCTGTTCGAGGTGCTGTCGCACCACCTGTCGGGACTCGGGCCTGAGTATCGACCGTACTCGTTGGACGATGCCCGCGCGACGCTTCTGCCCTTCTTCGAGGCGTACTTCTCGAACCTCATTGAGGGCACTGAGTTCACCGTCGAAGAGGCGGCGCAGATCGCTCTGCAAGGCGAGATCCCCGCGAACCGCCCAGAGGACGCCCACGACATCGCCGGCACTTACCAGATCGTCTCCAACGAACTTGAGATGCGTCGGACGCCCACGTCAGCCGATGAACTGATCCAACTGTTGCGCCAGCGGCACGCGAGTCTCATGGCGGCGAGACCGCAGACGCGTCCCGGCGAGTTCAAGGAGCAGGAGAACCGTGCCGGTGCGACAGTGTTCGTCGCGCCTGCCATGGTCGAGGGGACTCTTATCGAGGGATTCGCGCACGCGGCGAGGTTGGACGATCCTTTCGCGCGCGCCGTCTTCATCATGTTCCTCGTCAGCGAGGTGCACCCCTTCGGAGATGGCAACGGGCGCATCGCCCGCATCATGATGAACGCCGAGTTGGCCGCGCTGGATCAGACACGCATCATCATCCCCACCGCGTATCGCGACAACTATCTTGACGCGCTTCGGGCCCTCACGCGCAACAACAACCCAGCACCGATCGAGCGCGTGCTCGGCTTCGCGCAACGCTACGTCGCCGAGATGGACTGGTCCTCCATGGAGGTCGCGACGGATCTGCTCATGCGGACGAACGCGCTTCGAGCTCCGAATGAGGGCGACCAGATCGGCCAACGGCTCATCCTCCCGAGTCGCGCGTCACTCGACGTCGTCGAATGAGGATGGCGCCGACGCCGGGATGGTTCCCAGCCACGCGTCGACCTCGCGCGGCGAGCGCAGGCGAACCACCTCGAGGTGCGCCAGCTCCGGCCGAGCGAGCATCTCCGGCAGGGTGCGACGCTGCGAGGCGTGCTTGCGCACCGCGTAGACGAAGAGCGAGTCCCAGCCCCAGAACGCCGCCCGCCACGACTCGCGGTTGCCGTTCCAGAGCTCCTGGCGCCCTCGGATCCTCGGCAGGGTCCGCCCCCACAGCCGCCGCAGGCACACGTGCAGCGGCAGGTCGAGCCAGACGACGGTGTCGGCACGCTCCAAGACGAGCGTCCCGAGCTTGCGCCGATAGTCGGAGTCGATCACCCAGCCGCCGCCCGCCATGAAGGCCTCGATCGCGGCCCGCAGCTCGTCGTCGGGCGTCTCGGTCCAGCCCGGTCCGTGCACCAGCGCGTCGGTCTCGAGATGCCGCACGCCGAGCCGCGCAGCGAGCGCCGCACCGAGGGTCGTCTTGCCCGACCCGCTGATCCCCTGGATCGACACGCTTCTCACGAGCCGTCAAGGCTACCGCTGTGGGTAGACTCCGCCTGCTCATGGCCGTTGCCGCCCATCTGGACACGCTCGCACCCATCCGCGAGAAGGTGATCGCCGGCGAGCGGCTCGATCTCGACGACGGGATCGCGCTCCTCGAGTGCGACGACGTGCTCGCGCTCGGCGAGCTCGCCGACAGCGCCCGGCGGCTGCGCGGAGGCACCGACGAGGTCTTCTTCGTCAACAACCTGTACCTGAATCACACGAACGTGTGCCGGGTGAAGTGCAAGTTCTGCGCGTTCGCCCGCACGGGCCGGCAGGAAGGCGCCTACACGTGGGACATCCCAGACCTGGTCGCCCACGCCGTCGAGGTGCACGAGCGCGAGGGCTACAGCGAGATCCACATGGTCGGCGGCGAGCACCCCCACATCGGCTACGACTACTACCCCGATGTGACGCGCGCGCTGCACGAGGCGCTGCCCGACGTCCATCTGAAGCTCTTCACCGCCTCCGAGATCCACCACATGACCAAGCTCTCGGGTCTCACGCATGCGCAGGTGCTGGCGGATCTCAAGGAGGCGGGCCTGGGCTCGCTGCCCGGCGGCGGCGCCGAGGTGTTCGCGGACCGCGTCCGAAAGCTGATCGCGCCGGGCAAGGAGCACCCCGACAACTGGATCGCCACCCACCGCGCCGCCCACGGCATGGGCATGCCCACGCACTGCACCATGCTCTACGGCCACGTCGAGACGTACGAGGAGCGGATCGACCATCTCCTTCGCCTGCGCGCGCTCCAGGACGAGACCGGCGGCTTCCTGGCGTTCATCCCGCTGCCGTTCCATCCCGAGAACACGGTGTTCGAGCGGCGCGGCTGGCGCTTTTCGACCGGCTACGACGACCTGCGCATGATCGCCGTCTCGCGCCTCATGCTCGACAACATCCCGAACGTGAAGGCGTACTGGATCATGATCTCGACCCCGCTCGCCCAGGTTGCCCTCCACTTCGGTGCGAACGACATCCAGGGCACGGTGATGGAGGAGCAGATCGCCCACGCCGCAGGCGCCGTGACGCCGCAGGAGGAGAAGGTGCGGAGCCTGGTCTCGCTCATCCGCGAGGCGGGCCGGGTGCCCGTCCAGCGCGACACGCTCTACAACACCGTGAGGACGTTCGCGTGACCCTGCGGCTGGGCCGGATCTCCTACGCCAACATGGCGCCGGTCTTCTACGACCTGACCGGCCTCGACGTCGAGCAGGTGCCGGGAGTCCCGACCGACCTCAACCGCCGCCTCGTCGCGGGCGAGATCGACGTCGCCCCGATCTCGTCGATCGAGTACGCGCGAAACGCCGACAAGCTGCGGCTCCTCCCCGAGCTCTGCGTCTCGACCGAGGGCGCAGTCGACTCCATCCAGCTCATCACCCGCCGCCCGCTCGAGCAGGTGCGGACGGTCGCCGTCACGCCCGAGAGCGCGACCTCCGTCGTCCTGACCAAGGTGCTCCTGGGCGACGTGGAGCTCGTGCCGCTCGACCATCCAGCCGATGCGCGGATGCTGATCGGCGACGCCGCGCTCCGAAGCGCGTTCGAGGATCCGACGCCGCACTACGACCTCGGCCGGCTGTGGCAGGAGCGCACCGGCCTGCCGATGGTCTACGCGGTCTGGGCGTGCCGCAAGGAGATTCAGGAGGGTCTGCGTGAGCTCGAGCGCGCCCACCTGCGCTCGCTGGCGGTCGCCCGGTCCGAGCCCGAGGCCCTGGCGCGCCAGGCGGCCCTCGAGTACGGCTGGCCGGCCGGGTTCCTCGCCCGCTACTTCGAGAAGCTGCGCTACCACTTCGGCCCGCGCGAGCGCCAGGGCATGCTGCGGTTCTTCGAACTCGCCCACCTGGCCGGCGAGCTCGACCGGGTGCCGGAACTGCGGTTTGTCGAGACCGAGCCGGCGGAGGTGGCGTGATGGCGGTGGCGGTGCCGGCGGTGGCCGTCCGCGAGGTGCTCGATCGCGCCCTGGCCGGCGAGCGGATCTCCGACGGCGACGCGGCCGAGCTGCTGCGCTCACGCGACCTGGTGGCGGTGGGCGAGGCGGCCCACGAGCTGCGAAACCGCCGCAACCCGCCCGGCGTGGTCACGTTCGTGGTCGATCGTAACCTGAACTATTCCAACGTGTGCGTGACCGACTGCGACTTCTGCGCCTTTTACCGCCGCCCCGGCGACACGCGCGAGGGGTACACGTTGCCGCGTCCCGTGATCTTCAGGAAGATCGAGGAAACGCTGGCGGTTGGCGGCACAGCCGTCCTGATGCAGG
>JBOHBE010000179.1:0-5864 GCA_050698235.1 Gaiellales bacterium | reverse complement strand
GACCTCGTCGTCCCCGGCGTCGACGAGCATGCCGCTCAGCGCGGCGCGGCACACGCTGAGGTACGAGGCCTGGGCGGGGATGGTCAGGTGCACGTGCGAATCGGACATCACCTATGAACCGTACCGTCAGGCTCGACCTCTCAAACGCCGCCGCCCAGGCGCCCGTGGCCGGCCAGGTCGTGTTTGCGCTCGCCGTCGCCTGCGGTGCGGGCCCGCTCGCGGGTGACCGGCTCCGCCGCTCGGTGGAGGCCGCCGCAGCCGTCGCGACGGGAGCGCTCGCGATCGACGCCGTCGCTGAGCGCGGATCGCTCCACCTCGCGTTCTCGGCGTCGCCGGACGACGGATGGGCTGATCGCGCGCTCCCGATCCTCGAGCTCCACGACGCGGTTCGCACCGCATCGGGCCTCAGCATCGACGTGCTGCGCCCGTCGCTCCAGCGTGCCGCGGATGTTTGAGCCGGTGGGCCCGGCGCACACATCACCGGTGGAACACCACCGAAGGAGCACACGTACCCATGACGACACGGCACAGCACACCTTCCGAGACCGCCCCCACCCGTGAGGACGCCGACCGTGAGGCTCAGATCCTGCGCCACGCCAAGCTCGTACGCTCCATCGCGCGTCGATACACGGGCCGCGGCCTCGCCTACGACGACATCGTCCAGAGCGGCTACATCGGCCTGATCCAAGCCGTCGACCGGTTCGACCCGAACCGGGGCGTCCCGCTCCGCGCGTACGCCGCCCGCACGATCGAGGGCGAGATCATGCACCTCTTCCGAGATCGCGGATGGGCGCTCCGCGTACCCCGCTCGCTCCAGGAGATGAGCCGGCGAATGGCCGCTCTGTCGGAGCGCCTGAGCCACCAGCTCGGCCGGACGCCCACCGCCGAGGAGCTCGCCGAGGCGTCGGGCGAGGACGTCGAGCGTGTCACCGAGGCGCTATGGGCGCAGCGCGCATACACCGTCGAGCCGCTGACCGAGGGCCCGGTCTCGGACGAAGGGGAGCGCTCGGGTGCGGCAGGTCGCGAGCTGAGCGTCGAGGAGCCGGGCTTCGACGGCGTCCTTCGCCGCGAGACGCTCGAGCGTGCCATCCGGCGCCTGCCCGCCCGCGAGCGCGCGATCGTCGCGCTGCGGTTCCTCGACGATCTGACGCAGTCCGAGATCGCCGCCCGCATGGAGATCAGCCAGATGCACGTCTCGCGTCTTCTGCGCGCGTCGCTCGACCAGCTGCGCGACGAGCTGCGCTCGCTCGAGCAAGCGGCCTGACGCTGGCCGCGGGGGGCCGGTCTACGCCGCCGAAGCGGCGGCGATGGCGTCGGCTCGAGACGGACGCGTCGAGAGCTTGGAGTCGAGCCCGGTCAGCGTGAGGAGGCGGTGCACGCCGTGCCCCGACGTGTCGGCGACCGCAATCGCGAAGCCGGCGCCGCGCTCGTTCGCCCGCTCCTGAGCGGTGATCAGGACCCTCAGAACGGCGGAGTCGATGAACGTCGTCTCGGACAGGTCGATGGCGAGCCCCGAAGCCGTCTCGAGCGCCGAGTCGATCCGCCGGCTCACATCGGTCGCCGTCGACAGGTCGTGCTCGCCGCGCAGCGTCACCACTTCGATCCCGTCCACACGTTCGACGTTGATTCCGCTGGTCATCGATGGCAGGTTAGCCAAGGCGCTGCGTCATTCCGCATCACCGGCGAGCGCGAATCGCATGCGCACCTCGGTTCCGCCGCCTCGCGGCGATCCGATCTCGACGGATTGTGCGATCGCGGCGATCACGGGGAGCCCGACCCCGAGCCCGGGCGTGTCGACGCGCGGAGCCATGCCGCTGCCGTGGTCGCTGACGGTGACGGTCAGGACGCCGTCGGCGTGGCTCGCCGTCACGCTGATCGTGCCGCTGGTGTCGCGATAGGCGTGCACCACCGCGTTCGTGCAGGCCTCGGTCACCGCGAGCGCGATGTCGGCGACCACGTCGTCGTCCACCTCGAGACCTGACAGGAGCCCGCGGAGGGCATGGCGGACGAGCGGCACGCTTGGAGCCGCAGCCGCAATCTCGATCTCAACGCGCTCCGAGACCGTCTCCATGATCTGAGGATACCCGCGCTCGATTGGACGGAATCATCGGTCCGGCGCGGCGATGCGCAGCACGACCACCGCGAGGTCGTCCGCCGGCGCGACCGGCTGGAACTCCAGCACGGCACGCTCGACCCGCTCGGCGATGCCCGTCGCCGAAAGCCCGACACACCCCCCGAGGAGCTCCTTCAGCCGATCCTCCCCGAACTGCTCCCCCTCGCGGCGCTCCTCGATCACACCGTCGGTGTAGAAGACCACCGACTCGCCCGGGGCGAGCATCGTCTCGCGATCGGAGACGTCGATCTCGTCGTAGATGCCAAGGAGCGTGCCCGGAGCCGTCGCGTCGAGGATGCTCCCGTCGTTTCGCAGGACGAGCGGCGCGGGGTGCCCCCCGGCGCAGGCCGTCAGGATGGCCGCCGATCCGTCCCATGCGAGGCGGCCGGCGGCCACGGTGCAGAAGCTCTCCTCGCGAACCTCGCGGAGGAGCGCTCGGTTGAGCCGCTCGACCACGGCACGCGGCGATGTCTCGCGAAACGCCGCCGCCCGCAGCGTGTGGCGCGCCAGGCCGGTGATGGCCGCCGCCGCGGCGCCCTTGCCGCAGACGTCGCCGATCGCGATCGTCCACGTGCCGTCGCCGGTCTCGAAGGCGTCGTAGAAGTCCCCGCCGATCTCCGAGCCCTCGCCGGCCGGGTGATAGACCGCGGCGATCTCGGCGTACGGGATGTCGGGGAGCGTCGGCGGCAGAAGCGTGCGCTGAAGCGTGCGCGCGACCTGATCACGGTCCTGATAGAGGCGGGCGGTGTCGACGGCGGTCGCGGCTCGCCGGGCGAGCTCGACCGCGAACGCCAGGTCGGACTCGTCGTAGCGCCGGTCGGAGCCCGAGGTGGCGAGGGTGATGACACCGTGGGTGCGCCCTCGGCTGCGCAGCGGGACGACCATGGCCGACCGCAGCCCGAGCTCCTCGAGCGCGCTCCGGCGGCCGGCGTCGTCTGGGCCGACCAGCGAGTCAGCCTGCGCCTCGCACGCCAGCTCGGGCATGCCCGACTGGGCGACACGGACCGACGCGCGGGCACGGTCGCCGTCGGACACTCCGCCGAGCGTCTCGACCAGCCGGGTCATGCTCGGGTCGCTGTGCGCGGCGAGCCCTGCGGCCGGCTCGCCTATCACCTCGATCAGGCACCAGTCGGCCACCCACGGCACGAGCAGCCTCGCGAGGCTGCCTAGCGCAGAGTGGTAGTCGAGCGATTCGCCGAGCACCTCGCTTGACTCAGCGAGCAGCGTCAGCCGGCCCCGGGCCAGCGTCTCGGCCTCGTAGAGGTGGGCGTGGTCGACCGCCAGCGCGATCCGGCCGGCTGCCAGCCTGATCAGCTCGATCTCGTCCTTCGAGAACGTCCGCGGCTCGACCGATCCGACCTGGACCACGCCCAGGATGCGCCGGCCGATCCGAAGCGGGGCTCCGAGCATGCTGCGGACGCCGGCTTCGCGCAGCGAGGCATTCACGAAGTCGGACGGCCCCAGGTCGTCGAACACCATCGGCTCTTCGGACTCCCCGATCCGGCCGGCGACGCCGGTGCCAAACGGCACGCGCACGGCCGCCCCCGGTCGCTCGAAGCCGAGCGCGGCCCGCATCTCGAGCGCGGTCCCGGGGGTGTCGGTGAGCAGCACGGCCGCGGAGTCGGTTCCGAGCTCGGAGTGGAGGCGGTCGAGCACCTCGGGCAGGAGGTCGTCGAGCTCGAGGTGCGCAAGCGCGGCGTCGGTGATCCGCTGGAGGCTTCTGGCGATCCGGGCCGACTCTCGCGCGTCGCGGAGCAGGTTGGCGCCGTCGAGGGCGAGCGCCACCCGGCGGGCGATGTCCTCGGCGACGGCGAGTTCCCGGGGGCCGAACGGCGCACGCTCGTGGCGGCCGGCGAGCAGCATCACCCCGAGCGCCCGTCCGCGCGCGGCCAGCGGCACGAACATCGCCGACCGCATGTCGAGCTGCTTCACGATGTCGATGTGCTCGGGGCCCTGAAGCAGGTCGTTCAGCACCTGCTCGGTGAGGTTCGCGACCACCTGCGCCTGGCCGTCGACGAGCACCCGGCGGATGTGCGGAGCCTCCGGGTTGGGGGGATATGCGCGCAGCCGCTCGGCGAGCTCGGACTGCTCGGAGCGGGCATGGGCGATGGCGACCCGCTCGAGGCCGCCGCGAGGGTCGACGACGTCGATCACGACCATGTCCGCCAACCACGCGGCGGTGAGCCGCGCGACGCTCTGGAGGCCGGCCCGAGGCTCGACCGATGCGGCGACGATCTCGCTCGTCTGCACCAGGAGCTCGAGCCGCCGCTCGCGCTCCGCCTCCTCGGCCCGCTCGGCTTCGAGGGCGAAGGCGACGACCCCGGCGGGCTGGCCGTCCGAATGGTCCAGCGGGCCCAGGGCGGCGTGCACCCGCATGGCCGAGCCGTCGCCGCGCCTGACGTCGAATCCGCCCTGCCACGCTCGCCCGCTGGCCGCTCGCTCGCCGATCTGCCGCGCGAGGGCGACCTGATCGTCGGCGATGACAAGGTCGAGCACCGACCGCCCGATCGCGGCGTCCGCGGCGATGCCGAACAGCTTCTCGGCGGCGGAGTTCCAGATTGCCACCCGGAGGTCAGCGTCGGTCACGACGACGGCTGCCGGAGCCTGGCCAATCACATCCGCCGCCACGATCTCCTCGATGACGCGCATGGCCTCCCCGTGCAAGTTGGACGCCGTCACGCTAGTCCTCTGCGGGGACCGTGTCAACGCAGCCTGGCTACCCTCCGCAGATGGTGACCGTGCCGGAGGATGTCCGTCTGCACGCATCGTGCCCGGTCGTGGCCAAATCGGTCACGGGGCCCGTGCTGCTGGCGCTGGGGGCCCGGGCCGGCGTCGACGTGGGGCGGCTCGAGGAGCTCGCGATCGCGCTCGATATCGCGATCGCCGCCGCCGAGCCGGGTCCGGTGACGGCGAACCTGCGCCGCGCGGGCGGCCATGTCAGCGTGACGGTGTCCCCGGTGGCTCAAGACCGCCTCCGGGGCCGGCGTACGCTGCTCGAGGGGCTCGCGGCGTCGGTGGTTTCCGACGGTCACGCGATCGCCCTCAGCCTCGATGCCTGAGCGGGCCGACGCGCTTGCCATTCGGGCCGCGGGCGGCGACGACGAGGCTCGGGCCGCGCTCGTCGAGCGCCTGATGCCGCTGCTGTCGGGGCTCGCACGACGCTTCGAGGGCAGGGCGGCGCGTGAGGATCTCGAGCAGGCCGGGGTCGTCGGACTGCTCGCGGCGCTCCCCGGGTATGACCCGAGTCGAGGCACGGCCTTCGCGAGCTACGCCGCCCCGTTTGCGGTCGGCGAAATGCTGGCGGTGCTCCGCGGGTCTGCGCCGGTGCACGTGTCGCGCACGGGCCGCGAGCTGGCGGCGACGGTCGAGGCGGCCGCGGACGCCGTCACGGCAGAGCGGGGAAGGCCGCCGTCGCCGGACGAGATCGCCGCCGCCGCCGGCCTCGACGAGGAAGAGGTGGTCACGGGTCTCGCGGCGCGCCGTGCGCTGGCCCCGCCGGCCCCCGAGGGTGTGACCGAGGACGCCGCGGGGGTCGACGACGCCATCGCCGCGCTCGAGGCCCGCCTCGACGTCGGCGATCTCCTCCGGGCGCTCGACCGTCGATCCCAGGCAATCCTCGTGATGCGCTTCGGCCTCGAGCTGAGCCAGACCGAGATCGGCGAGCGCCTGGGGGTCTCGCAGATGCACGTCTCGAGGCTGCTCCGCGCAGCGCTCGAAGATCTCGACCAGCTGATGGGTTAGGTTGCGGGCG